>JAHLWV010000167.1 GCA_019057735.1 Promethearchaeota archaeon
GAAGACCTCAAACATGCGGAAGAGTTTGCTCAGAATCTAAAGCAAAACCTGTAAAAGAAGTGAAACTTGAACACATGAATTTCTTTTGATATTAGGTTGGAATGGTAATATTCAAAAATAACTAAAATTTTTCATAATCATGGGGAATTTTGATATTTATCTGCAACCTACGGAATTTTTCGATTTTAATAAGAAATTTGTTCGAGATAAAGCATTTGAGATTACTACCGGATTAGAAACCGAAAGTGATAAAGCTAAAGCGCTATTTTACTGGGTAAGGGATAAAATTAAATACAATATGCATACTTATATTCCTTCTGCTAAAGCTAATTTTAAAGCCAGCGTGACTCTACGACGAAAAAATGGTTTTTGCGTCTCAAAATCGGTTCTATTATCCTCCTTTGCACGTGCTATTGGAATTCCTGCCAGGATTCACTTAGTAGATCTGATAAATCATAAAATATCTCAAAAAATAATAGATTTTATGGAAACAAATGTCATGCATTATCATGGTTATAGCGAACTTTTCCTTAATAATAAATGGGTAAAATTGACGCCCTCGTTTGACCCAAAAACTGCGTTAAAAGGAGGTTTTACTCCGATGGTCGAATTTGACGGTGAAAATGACGCTACATTTGCTTCTTTTGATGAAGAAGGCAACCAATTTGGAGAATATGTCAAAGATCGTGGTGTTCATGCGGATTTACCTCTTAAGGAGATTGAAAGGGTTTTTGATGAAAAATATCCGAAATTTTCTCAACTGAAAAATGGACAAATGATATTTCCGGTAACAAACAAGACTCGTACTAATAAATGATAATTTATTTAAAAAAATCCTTTTTTATCCTAACTCTCGTAAATATATTTTAAACTTTCCTAACTTACCACCGTAATTCCCTGCGGAAATCTTAAGCAAACCATCCATATCAGAAATACCTTCTATAGTTTTCTGCATTGCTAATTTTACATCATCAAGTTGAAGGCCGTTAAATACAAGTTCTGGTATTGATTTCACTCCTGCTGGAACTTGAAACTCCTCTAAAGACAATTTATCTTTAAGTGTGGGGCAAAAAGGGTGGTTAGTTGACGGACCTATTTCGGGATATTTAGCATCAGAGGGAACCGGTTTTGAACCTGCAGAACATACATCAAAAGTGGTACACACATCATCGAGTTCAGCCAAAATTTTAACACCCTCCCTTCCAACCTTAATTCCCGATTCTACAGAGTTGCAAAATAACCATAAATTCCCTCCCATAACGCCTTTAGCGTAAGAGATGTTTTCTTCAATTAAAAAATCGTATCCCATCATGATTGGGACGTTAATTAGGTTTCGATTAAATTTTTCGACAATCCATTCGTATCCGTCCCCACAATGACCTACATTATCCATCATATTAAATTTAAACTCAGTTGTTCCTGGATAATAATCAAAAACTGCAGTTGTTGGAACCACAAGAATGCCCTGTCTCATTCTACGACCAAGTTGTTCGTAAAACTTAGCTGTAGCTTTCTTACCCGTTCCAGTTACCCATAATTGAACGATTGCCCCCAACCTTCCATCGATAGTTTCTTTTTCAGAAAGCCACCGAACAATACCTCCCTCCGCATCTCCAAAAACTGTTGAAGGAAGCGCAGTGAATGCGTTTGTGGCTCTATTTAAGAATTCTGCGTCTTTAGCAGTGACCATTAATTGAACTACTAATCCTTCAAACGCTTCACAATAAGTATCCTCGATTTCCATTTTTCACACTTCTTTTCTATTATCTAATAACACTTCTTTGATAATACATGAATTAGTTGGATCAAATAAAAATATAAAATTAAAAACTTATTACCTAGTAATTAATAATAATTTTATTCAATAAACAACTTCAAAGAATGAGTATTATGCCCGTTGGAATATATCTCTACGAGATTGACGAATCGTTCGGACCAAATGTGTTAGCAGAATATTATCTTGCTCAAGAAGATAAAGTCTCTAATGATGCTTTAAAGGATTTTGAAGAAAAACATGTTCAAAAAGAATTTTCAAATACGATTTATTGGAAAGAAGATCTAAGGTATTACTCGTGGAGAATTAACGCCTCTTCTATAGAAAGAGATAATCTGTTCTTAGGCTTAGTACTTAAGCAAGAAGAAGATTTAGTTTCATCCAAGAGTATCTTAGAAAACATAGCAGAAAAGGTTGTAAAAGGTTTTACAAAGGACAGCGCAAAGCTTGAATCAATTTTACGAAAAGAATTTGATTCCATCTTCACTTTAATGGAAAAATTAAAAGAGCCTGCTTTGATCAAAGAAACAATCAACGATAAGACTAAAAAAATGCTAGATGATGGAAACTTACAAGAAGCTAGAGAATTGATTGATTTAGGGGAAGAAATCCCAGAAAAATTATCTGAAGAACTTAAACTGGCTGAACAATTACTAGAAAACAAATTCTATAAGAAGGCTAAAAAGAATTTTCTTAAAGCAGCAGAGTTAGCAGATATCATACAAGAAAACGACATTGTTTCGTTTTTAACAAATAAAGCAGAACAAGTCGGAAAATTTCCGGAATTACTTAAAGCTCAAGAATCGTTAATGAAAGATTTGGAGTCAATTATTGAAGAATTAAATAACAACAAATTACATTTGTATCACGAGTTAATTAGACCAATAGAATCGTTAATAAACATATCTAATTCTTTTGAGCAGCATGAACTAACATCTAAACTAACTCAATTATTAAACAACTTTAAAAGAGCAGATAAATTAGCAAAAGAGTTGTTTAGCTTAGATGCAAAAATAAACGAGAGATTAGCTAATTTGTGAAAAATTAACTAATTAATTTGATGTTAATCAAATTATTGACTATTCCGTTTCATTTAGTGGTTCTTCAGGTTCAGGTGGAATGTATTCCCCAATATCTGTAAAAATAATTCTAGCTATCTCCCAACCCTCCTTGGATGGATAAGTCAGCGCGTTGGCAATAAGAGATTCACCCGTTTCATTCGTTAACTCCACTTTATGAATCTCAGATTTGTTCTGTAAAATCATCTCAAATTTAGCTCCGCTACTCCCCGCAGGAACTATTAGAATTGCAGAATCTATCGCTTTTTCGTCTATAGCGTCCTTCAATCTTTTTGCAGCGTAATAACCTGCGACACCAGCGCTTCTATCGAATGTTTTTATAGAAGGAATCTCCAATCCCCATTTCTTCCCCTCAAACTCGATTAAAGCGGCTAAAGTTTGGCTCCGTTTTCCTATCATGAATTTATATTCCATTTGGGTGTTGAATTTCTTCTCTTTAGACTCCCCAACCTTCATAATACTTTTTAGGGATGCTCCAGCAACAGATGAAGGATTTACATCTATTATGTATTCTTCCTCTGCTAAAATTTCCTCTATAGTTTTCTTTATAATCTCTCTTGGCTTTGAAAAATCTATGATTTCTTCAGCGGCTCCCATTGGCGCTTTAGCTGTAGCAACAATATCCGTACCTGCTTCTAACAACTGTTCTACGGTCATTTCCTCCGTAACAACCTTGTCAATAAACCTTCTACAAAGTTTAATAGAGTTCCTTGGGTTTCCTTGAGTTTTTTCATAAATCATTTCTATTAGCTTTTCGTTCAAAGGAAATAATGGATACAATGGAGGATTGAGGTTGTTATCTTCCCAGAATGCTTCCATTGACTTGCTAAAAAAGATTTTCAAGTCGTTTAAACTAAATGGCTTCAATTCTTGCTCCGGCTCCATTCGAGACCGTAAAGGCGCGTCAGCGATTTCCAATATTCTCGGCCAAATTTCTTTTAAAACAGCTATAATAATGACTAAACCTTTAACTTCGTTATATAACCTTTTAAGTATTTCAAGGAATTTTCTTTCAGCAACCTCTCCAAACATACGGTACGGGGATTCTAATTCGTCAAAATAAAGGATAAGAACTCTATCTAAATTTTCAGTTATTATTTTAATCATAGCAAGACAAACATCGTCTTCTTCAACAACAGAATTTATCCCAAGTTCGCTTAGTTCATCTGGTTCAAGATTATCACCCAATAACCATCGTTCTGCTAAGGCTTTTTTGTTCTTATCTAATTGATAAGTAACCAACGCTTTCACGCAATCAGCGAAAATTCCAGGGAATTCCCTAATACCCTTTTGAATAACTTCTTCAATTTTAGGTTTTTGAAATATCCCGCCCTTTTTTCCCCCCCATTTTTCTCTTACTAATCTTTCTGAGACAATATCAAGGATTTCTGGGCCTACTTCTTCGATAATGCACGTATAGACATGTAATAAGACTCTTATAGAAGCAGGTGGGCTGGGAACATATATAATAGTCCAATCAGTAGGTTCAAGTTGACTTACACCCACATCTTCTGTTTCTGTACTGAGTTCTAGTTTTTTTCTATTTTCTCTTTCCTTATCTTTAAATGAATGATACGCATGAGTTTTTCCAGTTCCAGCGGACCCTAGAATGGGAATTAATCGAGCTGATCGATCTCTATAAGTTTGACGTACCAACCTATACACTTCTCTATCGATAAAGCTTCTTGGGCGTGAAATATCGATTTTATCAGGTATATCCCCTCTACTCACGAAATTGGAAAAAGGTAGGATTGGTGCTTCTTTAAGAATTTCAAGATACATTTCCTTGTCGTCATCACTTAATTCCGAATACATACAATATCCACTCTACTTAATTGTTTTTAATTAACTTTGATTTTGAATTACAAACCTATTTAGTTGGAATAAGTTTATTAAACTAAGCAATTTTTTCTAGAATAAAAGCTATTATATTTCTAGCTTTAGTATTTATATTTAAATTTATATTTAAAAATTTATTTGTAATTAATATCTAGGTATATTTTACAAGGATGTGATAAAATGTCGGGAAAAGACGAGTATGATGATGAAGACGAGGAAGATATTGAAGATGAGCCTGTAAATCTCTTCGATGCTTTCAAGGGTTTTGGCGATCCTAACCTATTCAAAAATCTAGATCCTGCTAAATTATTCAATTCAAAAGAGTTTCAGAAGATGTTTAAAGACATATTTAAACAAATTTCTAAATCTCTCCCTAAAAATCTCCAGGGACTTTCACCAGAAGATATTACTAAAGAATTCATGAAAAATCAATCTAAGTTTGGTAAACAAGGGCCTTTTGTATACGGATTCAATTTTGGAATTGGACCAGATGGAAAACCAAGTATGGGTTCATTTGGGAACATAAAAAAAGAACCAATATCTGGTGAAACGAAAGTAAGGGAGAACAGGGAACCTTTAGTAGAAGTTAACGAAGAAGAGGATCACATTATCGTCATTGCTGAGATGCCAGGAGTCAAGAAAGAAGATATCGAATTGAATGCTACTAGTAGATCTATTACGATTTCTACGCAAAAAATTGTTTTTGGGAGAAAGTATTTCAAAGAAATTGATTTACCAGCGGTAATTAATCAAGATTACGCAAAAGCGCGGTATACTAATGGAATCTTAGAAGTTCGGTTGAAAAAAATTAAAGGAAAAGGAAAATCTATTGATAT
>JAHLWV010000168.1 GCA_019057735.1 Promethearchaeota archaeon
GGTAAGTTCTTTCGACCAAATCCAATTCTAAAGTGGGAGGTTCCATAATTGAATTGAGTGCTTGGCATTAATAACACTCCTTTCTTCTCTAATAAATCAAGACAAAATTCTTCAATATCCTGTTCAATTAGCAACCTTGGAAAAGCAACCGAACCCGCTTTAGGCCTTACCCAAGTAAAAAATTTATCAAATTTACTAAAGAATTCGTCTAAAAATTTGAGGTTATTTTTAATAATCTCTAAATTCCTCTTAATTATAATATCCTTATTTCTAAGAGCTAATATCGAAAAGAACTCACTTGGAGCACTATTACAAATAGTCGTATAATTCTTAAAAGAACTTAATTGTTTCAATAAATGGTGATCTTTGGTTGCAATCCACCCAATTCTTAATCCTGCTAAACCAAATGATTTTGACAAGACTCCTAAAGACACGCTATGATCATATACGTCACACATGGCTGGAAGGCGATCTTTTTCATTAAATTCCAATAAACGATAAACTTCATCAGAAAAAATGAATATTCCTTTTTCTTTCGCTATCTTTATGATATCTTCATACTTTTTTTTTGATGGAAGATATCCTGTTGGACTGTGTGGTAAATTCAATACGATACATTTAGTATTTCCTTTTATATTATTTAATAAGAAAGTCGTATCAAGCTCCCAATTGGTTTCATCGTGTATGTACCATTTGGTAACTTCACATCCAATGGCTGATGCAACTTCAAAAAGAGATTGATATGCGGGATATTGCACAATTATGTGATCTCCTTTGTTTAGAAACACATTCATGAAAATAAAAATCCCTTCTTCAGCTCCAGCAAAGACAATAACATCATTGTAATCAACTTTTTGATAAAGTTTTGAAATCTCTTTTCGCAATTCTGGATGTCCAAGCGATTCGGTATAGCCCAACCAATGTTTTTTTAAATTTTTTTCAGCTGAATCTTCTAATTTGAGAAGTTCATCTACAGTAAAAGATTCACAATCAGATGAACATAAAAGATATTTTACATTGAATTCATACTTTGCAAAAAAATCTTCTAGCTTGAAATCTTCTAATCTCATCTTAGGTTACATCAATAATTTTTTCAATTTGTCTGATTGATTTTTCGACAAATTCAATATCATTTATAGTTAACTCAATTGCTTTTTGAGGGCAAACCTCAACACATCGGCCACATCCTCTACATTCCTTACTTATTTTAGCTTGATTGTCAACCATATGAATTGCATCGACAAAACACGATCCTTGCATACAGGTTCCGCATCCTATACATTTTTCTGTCACCGTTAGGGCTACTCCTGGCATTTTTTGTATTTTAGCACCAATCTTAGAAGCTAATACGGGAGATATGCGCCATAAACAACAACAAGGATCGCAATTACATATACTAAGAAGTTTATGTCCCGGTTTTACTCCAAGCCATTGCTTATCTAACCGATTTCTGCCGATCATATGAACTAATCCTGCTTCCTTACATTTTCTTAGGTGATCAAGGGCTTCTTCCTTTGTTACAAGATGGCCTAATTGAGGATTAATTCCTAAAACAGCTTCTCCTAGAAATAAGCATCCTAAATCTATCGGATAGTCACTACACTGCATTGAATCTCTACATATACAGAAATTCATTACCCAATGGTAGTTAGCTTTTTCTATAAAGTGTTCCAAAACTTTTGAGGGTAACACCATTTCCGCTTGTTTCTCAATTTCTTTATTAATTGAAATAATTCGATCTTTCGTTAAGTAAATGATTTCGTCTCCTTCAAAAAGTAATAAATCAAAAACTTTTCCTATAATAGGAATCCTTGTCAATTTTGCAATTAATTTTATATTTGGAAACGTAAATTTCAATAAATTTACAAACCATAAAGGGCGCGCCATAATATTTTCAATCCCACTAATTCCATTATAGTCTAACTTTAATATGTAATATTCTGGAAGAAATATAAAACTAGGTTAGTAAAACATAGCATCTAGTTTTTCTTTTAATTTTTTAGGTGGAAATTTAGGTTCTCGGTCAAATGTTAGTAAACCATTAATTTCCTGGAATTGGTCGTAAAGTTCAGTATAACAAAATCCTTGAATCCACTCTTTTCTAACATCGAATTCCTTAAGTAATGTTAATACCTTTTCAAATAATTCTTCAGGATCTTCAATAAGTCCTCCATATCCCCATTTTTTACTAATATCTTCTTTGAAATCAAAACCAAATCCTCCTATTTCACTGTAAATTATAGGTTCACCTTTGTATTCAGAGGGTTTTAGATATGGTTTAGGAGCCGAGGTTTTATGACTACTAATTTCTTCATCTAATGTTGCTGGTAATAAATCAGTTGTAGAATAAAAGTGACGGGTACATATATCGTTATGCTCCGTATGCCACCACCCATCGTCATCTATTATTAATCGAGTGGAATCAATGGATTTTATTAAGAAATATAAGGAAGATGTATAATAACCTCTTTTTGGATCTTTTTCTGCTCCAGAAACCCCCCAACCTTCGTTTAAGGGTACCCAGGCAATAATTGAAGGGTGGTTATAATCTCGCTCAATTTCAGCTACAAATTCGTTAATAAGTCGTAGTTGTGATTTCACAGAGAATCGGTAACAATTTCCGATTTCGCCCCACACTAATACGCCCATTTTATCACACCAATATAAAAATCGGGGATCAAAGGTTTTTTGATGTGTTCTTAAACCGTTAAATCCAAAATCGATAACAAATTGAATATCTCTTTTTATGTGTTCATCAGAGGGGGGAGTATATAAACTATCAGGCCAATATCCTTGCACCAGAAACAATTTTTGATATAAAGGTTTATCATTTAGAAAAATTCTTTTTTGATTATTTCCATCCCCTAATGATATCTTCCTCATGCCGAAATAACTTGATATCTCGTCATAAATTTCACCCGTTTCATCATTTTGAATTTTTAGTGAGAAGTCATACAAATTCGGGCTATTAATATCCCAAAGAACTAATTGATCTTCGGGTATTTTGACCAGGAATCTAAAGCGAAATGGATTATCATAGAACATTTTTCTGCTGATCAGTTCAATCTTTTCTTTCAAGACTTTCTTATTCTTTCTACTACCGATTTTTCCTATGAAATCTAAATTAATACTATCTTGAGCAATGGATTGATTACCAGACAAAATATTAATGCCTAAAGATAACTTTGGAAAACCTTGCCCCTCTATATTAACTTCAAATATAACTTCAGATTTTTCGATATCAGGAGTAATTTTAACATTATCTATACTATAGTCCTGTGATAAAAATTCCACCCAAACCGTTTGCCAAATACCTGATACTCTCGGATAAAAGATCGTCTCAATTTCAGTTTTCCAAAACTGTTTTCCTCTAGGAATCTCAAGATCATCAGAAGGATCTTCTACTCTAACAACTAAAACATTTGAACCTTCAAGAAATTTTGTTATATTCAGCGAAAATCCAACATATCCTCCTTCGTGAGAGCCTACACATTCCCCATTTAAATATATAAAACATCTATAATCAACCGCTCCAAAATGAAGCAGTACTTTCTTATCATTGAATTTTTTAGGGATATCAAATACTCTTCTATACCATATTATATCATGAAAGGAATTATCTTCGATTCCACTTAATTTACTTTGAAAACAAAAAGGAACCATTATTTTTCTATCAAAATTCTTTGAGTTTTCTTTTTTATACCATCGTTCTTTTAATCCTATATCAGCATCGTCAAAACTAAAATCCCACTCTCCGTTAAGGTTAATCCAATTGCCTTCCCTTACAAATTGAGGTCTAGGGTATTCTGGTCTTGGTATGTTTGCTTCTCTTAAATTCTCCATGAGAGAAAAAAAAATGTTATAAATAAAAAGTTATCCAAATTTAATATATAATATAAATTTTGGAAGAAACTATGATATTGGTTATGAATTAATGAGTGAACTAAATCTAGGAAATTTAAAAATTAATCAGTTGGGATATGTGTATAAAGATATTAAAAAACAAGCGAGTATTTTAGAAGAGAAGTTCGGGTTGCCTAAATTTGCTTTTCTGGAAAATAAACCAACTAAGTATAACTATCGAGGTAAAGAAACAATTATCCAAACTACGATTGGTTTTAGTAGATCATTAAACGTTCAAATTGAATTAATACAACTTATAACGGGCGAATGTATTTTTAAAGAGTTTATTGATGCAGGTAAAGAAGGCCTCCATCATTTTGGAATATTTGTTGAAGATGTTGATGCCATAGTAAAAAAATATGTAGAACGAGGATATTTGGTCGTTCATGAAGGAATCACTGCTGGTGTGCAAAAAATCGCGTATATCGACACATATGACGATTTTGGAGCATATCTTGAATTCCAACAAACAAGAAAAAAAAGAATTAAAAAATAATTTTCTACAAGTTAAAGGTTGATATGAATTCATTAGATTTAACCCTTTCAGCGATAAAAGGCATTCCGGAAAAAATACCATTCAATCCCTTCATAATGCATTTAGCTGCATCTTTTTTGAATGTTGATTATAACCGTGAATATTGTCAAAACCCAGAAATTTTAGCAAATGCCCAAATAAAATGTGCTAAATTTTTTGGAATTGATCATGTTAATGTATCAACAGATGCGTACCGTGAAGCTAACGCGTGGGGCGTAGAGATTGATTGGTCCAGCCATACTCCTGTAGCTAGATCATATTTAAAAATTTCTGAATTTGACTCGCTCGAAATACCTGATTTAAATTCAAACAAGAGAATAATAAATAGGGTTAACGCTGTCAAATTATTGAGCGAAAAAGCTGGAGACGAACAATGCATCGTCGGATGGATAGAAGCCCCCTTTGCTGAAATTTGCTGCCTATTCGATATGATAAATGTTCTGATGTTATGTAAATATCAAGATTGGGAAAAAAGGATAAAAGATCTTATAAATCGAATACTACCAATACAAAAAGAGTTCGCTAAAATGCAGATCGAAGTTGGAGCGAATATTATTGGGGCTGGTGATTCTGCAATATCTCAGATTGGTCCAATGAGATATGAAAAATGCTGTTTGAAGGCAACAAAAGAACTCTTCGATGATATTCAGAGCAAAGTTCCGGTATTATACCATGTGTGTGGCGATAATTCGGTGATAGATAAGGAAGGGAGAGACATGCTTAAGTTAGTATCACATACTAACGCGGCAATTTTAGATTTAGATTATGAAGTAGACTTAAAATTAGCTAAAGAGAAGATCGGGACAAATAATTGTATTAGAGGAAATACTAATACACAGATATTGGGAAGCACAACTTATTCAATTAACGATGTTATTAGCGAAGTGGAAAAAACAATCGAATTAGGAAAACCAGGTGGGATGTTTATGTATGCCGCAGGATGTGAGTGGCCCTGGGAACCATTTTCTATGGCAAGCAGAAATTTAGGAATTGCAAAAACCTTAGTAGAGAAATTTGGGATATATTAATATTGAACTTTTGAGTTAATTTTATAAAGATTTAAGTTAATTTCTTTA
>JAHLWV010000169.1 GCA_019057735.1 Promethearchaeota archaeon
CTCGGAGCAAAACAAATGGGGGCGGGAGGTGGTGGTGCCATGCTTGCAATAGCACCAGGAAGACAAAATGAGGTTGTTAAAGCTATAGAGAGCGCAGGTGGGAGAGCTTGGATTTTTGACATTTATAATTATGCATCCTAGATTTAGATTTACCGTAACCCAATGAAGCCCAATTTTACAAGATTCTTACATATGTTGTAGACTTGCGCATGCTTTAAATCCAATTTTTCCGTTATCTGTCTTATGGATTTTTGTCCATCGATTTGATAAAATACTTTATGTGAAGTTTCACCGGTCAAGTAATATTTTGGATTAATTTTTTTTAGCGTTGTGAATCGAGGAATCTGATTACAATATTTTGGTAAGTTAGGTGGAGGATCTAACTTACTCCTTAGAGCTTGTAGGTTGGATTCTTCATTTAATCTTTCTTCTACGCTTTTAAATAATTCAACGACTCTTTCCTTGAACTCTGTATCGCTTTCATTCAATTCCTCTTCTACAAAAGTCTCTAAGATATTCTCAAAGGATTTGAATGCATTAGTATTACCTTTCCAATTCAATATTGCATCAATGCTAAATTTTAGTATAAATGTTCGAGAAAGCTTCCTTAAAATCCTTAATACATTTACAGGTTTAGATTTTTCATCGTATGTTGCAATGTAAATTAAATTTGGAATACTTGAGTCCTTTAAAAACGATAATTTTAAATCATTATTCGATAATTTCAATTCAGAAATTGTTCCTAAATCTTCAAAAGAGTCAGCAAAAGAATTCAGTGCTGAAAAAAACCCAGATACCATAAGTAATGAATCTGCTTCTGAGAAAATATTTTTAGCTACAGAAAAATTCTTAAACAATAACGGTAATCCATCCTTAATAATCAAGAAATCATGAATCATAAATTAAACTCATCATACACTATTCAAAAATTTATAAAAACTCAAATAAAAATCATCAACTTTGGTATCAATAAAATCTAATATCCCAAAAAGAAAAAAAAAAGTAATATCCTAGTAATATAAAAAAATATTGAAATCTCGAAACTATAAGGAGATATAATTAAATGGAATTTGAAAATTATTTACGATTCCTTAACTTACAGTAATAGGTAAAATGATAAGGATAAAATCTCCAGGAAGGATATGTCTCTTTGGTGAACATCAAGATTATTTAGATTATCCCATTATTTCAATGGCTATATCTAAGTACATTTATTTAGAAGCAAAGAGAAATTCTGTAAAAAAATTCGAAATAAGTTTACCTGATTTAAATCAATTCATGGAAATTCCGCTTAATAACAAGGAAATAGAATATACTTCAAAGAGAGATTACCTAATAAGTGGGTATAATCAGTTCATTCGGAAAAACTTCAGATTTAATAAAGGATACAAAATAAAAATCACTGGGGACATCCCGATTAATGCCGGCGTTGCAAGTTCTTCTGCGTTAGTTATATGTTGGTTATATTTTTTAAATTTCATTACTGAGAGAAAGATGGAACCATTTCAAATGGCATTAGAAGGTTACAAAACTGAAGTAAAAGAATTTCAAGAAGGTGGTGGTATGATGGATCACTTCACATCAGTATTTGGTAACCTAATCTTTTTAAAACCGAAGGAATCTAAACCTCAATTAAAAACATATGATCTCACTCTTAATGGATTTGTTTTAGGTAATTCTATGGAGAAGAAAGCAACTGTTGATGACTTAATTAGAACAAAATCTTCTTCTTTAAGAGCATTTGAGATAATTAATTCAATTTTTCCAAAATTCGATCGCTTCTCCACTAAATTAGAAGATATTGAGCCTTATTTGTCCAGTTTAAAGGAAGAATATAAAAGGAAGATAATTGGAAACATTATAAACCGGGATATTACTACTAAAGCTAAAAATTTAATTGAAAATTATATTATTTCAGTTAAACAAGGAATTAACCCAAGTGTTGATCTTGATTTCTCTAAAAAGCTTGGAACTCTCTTAAATCAGCATCAAGAGCAATTGCGGGACAATATTAAAGTTTCAACAAGTAAAATTAATAAAATTATTGAAGATTGTATAGAAGCCGGAGCGTATGGCAGTAAAATTAACGGTTCGGGGTTTGGTGGAACAATGTTCGCCCTTTTTCCCAACAGTGAACAGATTCTTAAGAAAACTATTCAAAAAGCGGGAGGAAAAGCGTACAATATAAAAACAAGTTATGGAGTTGAGACATACTGAAAGCAATAATACTCTGTGCGGGTCAAGGGACGAGGCTACAACCTTATACTAACAAAATTCAGAAAACAATGTTGAAACTTCACGGTAAGCCTTTTTTAGAATATGTTTTAGAAGGATTGATATTTGCTGGTTTTCGAGAATTCATTTTTGTGGTTGGATATCGAAAAAAACAAATAATTAGCTATTTTCAAAATGGAAAGAATTGGAATATAAATATCAAATATTTAGAGCAAGAGAAGTTAAATGGAACTGGAGGAGCTTTATTGCTCTGCGAAAGTTCTATTATTAATGATCACTTTTTTTTAACGTGGGGAGACATATTAGTGCCTTATAAGATATATAAAGATGTGGTTGAGATACATCAAAAAGAAAAGTATGCTTATATTTTAGTCGCTAATTACACGGAAGATCCTTACTTAGGCGCTGCAATTTATAGCGATGGCAATATTTGTACTGATATAATTGAAAAACCACCGCTCGGAACCTCGAAGACTAATTTTAACAATTGTGGCGTATTCATTTTTTCTAAAAACATATTCAATGTTTTGAGAAATCTCTCACCTTCTGAAAGGGGTGAAATAGAAGTTCCTAAAGCTCTTCTAAGGGGGATTAAAGAACATAATTGGAAAGTAAGAGTTGTAGAGATGGAGAAAAACCAACTTAGAATTGATTTAGGGATTAAGCAAATATATGAACAATTAAGAGACGATTCATCGTGGCTTCATTTTTTAAAGATTTAAATAATAAAAAAGTGAATTTAAATACATAATAAAAACTAAAGATAGTTATTATCACAATTGTGAAAGAGTAGTGGTCTAAATGCGAATAAGAACGAGAAAAAATCTCTTAAAAAAAAATATCGTGGTAACATTTCTGCTTTTAATCCCTGCAATAAGTTTTTTTGGTTTTATTGGTTTTGGGCTCAGTATTCTTGACGATCTCGCTTCGCTCACGCTAAACCTTGAACCTCCTAATACTAATTATTTTACCCCTTTAGATCAAATTACGGCAAACCAATCTTATTTAGACCAAATGGCTGATAAATTCGATTATCTATTAGAGGAATGGCACATTCCGACTAATATCAGTATCGATGTTACATTCACTAATGAATCGTATAACGAAGTTCAGAGCTATCATGGTACCGATAATGGAAATTTGCATTTAGGATATACGCTCGCGTCTCAAAGCTTACGCTATAAATACGCATTGGATAACAACGATTTGGACGAGTTAAATAATGCAACGCGCATGGTTAAAAAATGTGTTACAGGATTCAGCAACATGCTTGCTGCTCCTAACGGAGGGATTGGTCCCGATTACCCTGGAATGCCTGCAAGATTTGTGTCTGCTCCAGAAAATAGGAAATATCACGAATGGCTTTTTGCAGATCATCCGCGACACTTTAATGGAACAGGAATTTATAAAAATTGGAGAGTACGGCTACATACCTCTCGCGACGAGCTAGCAGGGTATTATCTTGGATTCGCGAGCGTGTTAAAATTCATCGATCCTGAAGCCAATGAAGAAAGCAGATGGTGCGTTGAAAGAATCAAGCTATTAACTGCTCAAATGATAGAAGGTTTTCGTAAAACTAATTGGCTAATATTGGGTGGAGATGGTGAGCCTGTTGGATCAGATTTAAATCCGATATTAGGGGAGAGCATGTGGCAATTAGCATTACTTCGTATAGGGGCTACAGCCTACCCGGATAGATATGACTCGCTTTATCATTATGCAGCAACAAAAATCATGTCCATGCACAATGGACACATGGGATCAGCTAGCAATACAGCGTACGACACCTATGCTTTAGCTTTTAGTATGGATGTAGAGTTTGCGTTAATAATTTTAGAAGATAACCCTCTAATTCAACACCATTACATAAAGAGATTCGAGGAAGGATTTTATAGTTTCCTGAGATACCACCGTAATGCATTTTTTAATATTATTCACCTGAGTTTTATGACCATGATTCAAGATTCGGCTTTGTTTGAAGATTCTAGCTATAACGACGAAACTATAAAGTGGGATGTTTTAGATCAGTTGTGGAGATTTAATACCTCTGGATGGGGAAATGGGATAAGAAACTATAATTTAACCGTAAGACCGAATTCAACAAGGGCAACTAGTGTAAATCCCGCAATAGCCTCTATGGATATAGATCCAAGTAGAGCAAAGTGGGCTGAATTCTTTGAAAATAACATATATGGAACCCTCTTTTCGTGGGTTGGAGAAACAATCGATCTCGACGATCCAAGAGATACACAATACACACTTCCCTTAACAATCTCAGAAATGGGTGTTCACCACTTTCTCTGGGAGCACAGCAAATTTTTTGGGACTGGAGGAAATCCAACAGGAAATGGTTTGACACAGGTAATACCTAACAGCTATTTAGTAATCTATTGGATGGGAAAGGCTTTTGACATTTTCTAATTATTTTTTATACATTAATTATAACATCCACATAAATTGGACTCCAAATCTTTTTAAATTAATAAATCATCTCGTTATTTAGAATTTCTACTATTAAAAAAAAGGTTAGAAATCATGTCGAGTTACAATTATAGAAATCGTTATTATTCCAAAAAAAAATACGAAGCCGCAATTGAAACGCTAGGATGTGGTTTTGTTTTCTTATTTGTAGCAATATTATCACTGTTTTTTCTAGCTTTCAATGTTAACTTTATTGGTCTTAGCTCTTGGGGTTATTGGCTTTTCATTCCTGCCTTCTTTATAATTCTTGGAGGAGTTCAGCAGTATTATACCAATAATAAATTCCAAAAAGCTGTGAGAGTTGCAATTTTGGATCGCAGTAATCAAGGAACTCATAAATTAGAAGATATCGCTCTTGAGGTGGGAATTAAACCTCGGGATGTGCTTAAAGTTCTTATCGACCTGCGTCAAAAAGGAGCTATTAGCTACCGCTTTAACTCAGAAACGGGTGAGATAATGCTTGGTGAAAAAGTTGCTTATGTAAAATCAGAAGAATATGTAGTCCCTCCCAAACAACTAACTGAGCCATTAGAAACGAAAGGAAAAGGATATTGTGTGTATTGTGGGCATTCATTATCCACAGGAGGAGCTTTTTGCGAGAATTGCGGTTCAAAAATTTAAATATCAATCATAAAATCTTTTTTTATTTTTATTAAATTAATCTATCTAAGAAATTTTGATTATTGAGTTAAAAGCCGTTAAATTATTTTACTAAACTTAAAGAGGCTTTTTTTTTAAATACCTATTTCGGTTTATTTTCTTTAAATCGAAAATTCTCCG
>JAHLWV010000022.1 GCA_019057735.1 Promethearchaeota archaeon
TTGTTATTTTAAGCAACATTTTCTACCCGAATAACATCAGGTACGAATTGTTTAATAGCTCGCTCAATCCCAAATTGTAAGGTTTGTTGTGCGTGAGCGCATCCTGCGCAATGCCCTTGTAATCTCACTTTAACGATACCGTCATCAGTAATTTCTACTAATTCAACATCGCCACCGTCCATTTGGAGTTGGGGTCGTATCTTTTCTAAAACTTCTTTTACTTTTTCTTTATCAACCATTATAATCCTTTAAAGTATTTTTTAAATCTTAATATAGTTAAATTATTTAAGGTTTATAAAACCAAGCTCTTTAAAATATGAATATTCATTAATAATTGATTAATTCTAGACGATGTTTTTAATGAAAAATACTATAAAAAAAAAGATAGGTTCTCGATTTATTAAAATTAACCTAAAAACTCTTATTTCGAAGATCGTTAGATGATCTCAAGGAAAACGTAATTTGAAAGGTATATAATATCATGGATGCCAACCATTTCGTAAGGGATTTAAACGAAGCTAAAGAATTAATGAGAAACGAAAAGTATCTAGACGCTCTTGGTATATTAAATAAATTGAAAAAAGCTGATAAAGCGGGAAATTTTGATTATAATCTTACCCATAAATTATATCAATTAATTTCAAATTCGCAGTCACTATACAATCAACAAAGAGTTTTGAGCGTTGTTAAGAAAATTTCTCAAAAACAAAAGTCAATATCATTTATTAACTTAAACGAAATCTTAGATAAACAAGAAAATGTAGCGCTAGATGAGCAAGTTTTAAGAAGAGAAGTTGAAATCCTTATCCTCAGGTCGTTGTTAGAATGTAAGATAGAAGGTAATGATTTAATTTTTTGAGTTGCATTTAACTCTAGTTTATAGTCTTTGGAGACTTATTTTCTATTTGACAGATAAAATGAATAGGCTTATGCAGCAAAAAAACGAAAATCGCATAATTATCCGTCAGTTAGCGCATCATAATCAGGAGCGAGCTGATTTTAACAATCATGTAATATATATATTCAACCGAGCTGTCTGTCTTGGTTGTTTCTCGTTTCTACTAGGCGCTATTGTTGCGCTAATAGCGGGTAATTTATTTTATTCGTATATTGTGCGTTTTTTAAGTTTTCCCATGGCTCTTACGCTGTTCCTTATCTGCTGACTTCCGTCGATTTTCCAATATTTAATTCAAATTGTTGCCAAAAAGCCACTTAATAATCGAACAATAAAATTCTTGACTCGTTTCCTTTATCCAATTGGTAGTATCATTTTTATTTTTAATTCGCCAATATGGGGTTTTCTTCTTGCTGTCCCGGCGGGTTATGGGATCGTCTTAATTAGAAAGGTTAAAAACAAGAGTTTATCTGAATATTTTTAGATTTTAATTTAGTTAATAAGATGGTTCTTAAAAAGACCATCTAAAAAAATCGGCTTTTTTAAACTTATTTTAATATCTACATAAAAGCAAGAACGTAATTTTAAAATGATAATAGATCAACTAACTCGGAGTATACAGCTAAAAATTTGTTATTTCGGGCCAGCGCTCTCGGGAAAAACTACATCTATAAAAGCGTTATTCAACCATTTTGGGAAGAAAGATCGCGTTTTGAGCATAGAAAGTAGCGTAAGAAGAACATTATTCTTCGATTATGGAACGATTAGTTTTCAAAATCAACAGTGGAATTTGAAAATTCACATTTATTCCACGACTGGACAAGATTTCTACATAATAACAAGGCCAGCAACCTTGCAAGGCATCGATGGGATTATATTCGTAGCAGATTCTCAACAAGAAGTATACCATCGAAATTTAACGTCTTGGAACGAGCTGTGTAATTATTTTGAGGACATTATTATCAATTTACCAAAAGTGATAGCGTTTAACAAGCAAGATTTACCCGATAAATTCAGCCCAGCGGTATTTTTGGAAAACATTAATTACTTTAAATTTAAAAACATCGATTTTAAGCAAACAATTGCAGTGAATGGAGAGGGAATATTAGACAGCTTTGAAGAAATTTTGAGCTTAGTATTTAAAAATCTATACAAGGGACAAATAATATCCTCGCTTCAGTGACCAAAGCTTAATTTAACTTAAAAAAAGTTAGAGGCTAAGGGAGTCTGTATTCTTATAACTCTTTGAGAGTTGTCTTCTAATATACAAATCAAAGCTGAGATATTCTGTTTGCTCTTATAGACAATTTCCTTTTCCTCGCCAGATTCCCAACTACTAAAGCCTGTTAGAGTTGGTTCGGTTTCAAATAAGCCTTCTTGAAGCCCAGAAGTTTTTACTGATACTCCCTTTAAAGAATTTTTTGAGATGTTCTTAATTCGGATGCTATATTTTTCGATATCAGAGTCAATGGAAGTAATTTTGAATACTTTCTGGAATTTAGACGAGACCCCGTCGAAAATAGAAGGTACTGCGGTAGTGCTCTTTGAGAATAAATCTACACCAACCTCATGTCCACTCAGAGTTTTTGCAACAATCGTAATTGGAACCTCAAACTTAATAGTTTCTTTCCCGTATTCCGGTTTAGGTTTTCCAATAAATAGCAAAGACCACTTTACATAAGAGCCATATTTCATGCCCCAAAATTCTTTCTCGTGAGGCTCCCAGAGGTAGTTATGGCTGGGTTGAGCGATCTCAGGAATCTTTAACAATAAAAATTCTTTATTCATATCAGAAGTCTTAGAATCTCCCGCGATTGCAGGAGGTAGTTCTTCTACTTTACTACATGTTTGACCGTAAGCATCGCAATAGCACACTAGATTCGCTTTTTGTAATAATCTTATTTCGATGTGTTTAAGTTCGGTTGAAGAGAAGTTGATTTTAACTGTTTCTCCGGGTCTGAATACATCCTTGGAGACATTAATACTCAACCCTGAAATTGAAAGCGAAAGAGGATTTGGTTTTGTTATCTGATCAGCAGAATCCTTAGCTCTAATTTCAATATTATGAATTTTGTTAATAACTAAATCGTCGTCTGGATTGTTCGGATGAGGCTGTCTTAAAATTAATTTAATTTCATATTCTAAATTTCTATTTTTTATTGTAGGGATTACATTTTTCTTTATTAGAAATGCCCTTTCACGAATATATTCGCCTTTTTCAAAAATTCCCTTAGAAAAAATCTCTTCTTTGGTTATCTGAAGCTCTTTTAAGCATGGAGGATGGGTTAAAAGGCGAATCCCTGACCATAGAATTGACGAATCTTCGTCAAAATTGAATATCGTTCTAATATTTAGCTTGTCACCTAAATAAACATGTCCGTCATTTAGATCGTTAAGTGAAAGTTTCATATTCTATGATCTCCTAATGATAGCTAAAGCTTCTTCCTTCGAGAGAGGAATTATTGAAAATTATTATAGTTATATTAATTGTAGAATTCTATTAATATTTTTTTTTACTATTTATGTAATCTGCAAATTATTAAAACTTTATTTCAAACTAATCTAAGAAGGATAAATAACAAATTATAATTGCTAACATTATTTAGATTTAAAGTATAGCATTTAAATCAATTTACAAAATATTATGGGACAACTTAAAGCAATCTTATTCGACTTAGATGGAACCTTATTGGATGTAGATTTAAGCCAGTTTGTTCCGGGATATTTAAAACTATTAGCGAATAGTGTAGCTCACCTAATCCCTCCTAAAAAGATGGTTCCAGCCATATTGAAGGCCTCTGAATTTGTAAATCGTAATGATGGTAAAATTACAAATATGGAAGCGTTTTCAAATGCTTTTTTTCCTGTTGAAGGCTACGATAAGGACGATATCCAACCACTTTTTGATAAATTTTACGAAGTAGATTTTAAGAAATTAAAGAAATTGACGAAAAAGAAACCAGGAGCACGAAAAGTTATTCAAACCGCATTTAACAAAGATTATAAGGTTGTAATTGCGACCACACCTGTTCTTCCTCTAACATCCATAGAACAACGTCTTGATTGGGCTGGTATTGGTGATTTTCCGTACGATCTCATAACCGGTATTGAAAATTCATGTGCTACAAAGCCGAATCTCCTTTATTATGAGTTGATATTTAAATATCTCAATCTCTCTGCTAAAGAATGTATTATGGTAGGAGACGAAGATAAGGATATGGTGTGCGCTAAGTTAGGCTCACAGACCTTCTTAGTAAACAGTCCAAACACTAATTTGAAGACTGAAACGCCCAAACCAACTTATAAGGGAATTTTGAAAGATCTAATGAACCTTCTGTGATCTTTTTAACGATAAAAGAGAAATAGAAAATGGATGGAAATAATAACAAGCGGATATCTATAGATAAAACAGTTTATAGGAAATTATCAAAGGATAATATTCAGAGCATACACCAATTATTTGAAAGTAATTCCCGCTTTTTTTCGATACCTTTTAGTTATTTTCAAAGAGGAACTCTAGAAGACGATGGTTTTGATCAAAATTTATCTTTGATTTTATTTAATCTAGAATCAAAAAAGCCGATCGCCGCATTTATTATTGTAAAGAGAAAAGAAATAAATGAGAACCATTGTTTTTTTAAAGGATGCGTCGTTGACAAGCAATTCAGACGACAAGGGCTTGGTTCTGAGATGTTTTTTGAATTTGTAAAGCGAGCTAAGGAGACAGGAATAACCCAAGTAATCTATGGACCCAGCGTTCCTGAATATTGGCAACCTGGTGTTGACATACGCAATACTAGCCTATATTTCTTTTTAAAAAAACATAGATTTAAATCTCAAAAGCCTATATTCAACCTCACAGTTTCTTTAGACGACATTAAAAATGAACCCGTGTTGAAAAAAGAAGGTTACAAATATGAACGTGTTCAACCTGGAGATTTTGATATCACTTATGATTTCGTAAAGCAACAATTCCCTAATAATACCTGGGCTACTGAAGTCAAATTCTCATTTACTTTCAGTCCTCCCACTACTTTTATTGCGAAAGATGCAAACAATAATATAGTTGGATGGGCCACACATAGTCAATTTTTTCCCGGTTCATTTGGTCCTACAGGAGTTAAAGAATCATTACGAGGAAAAGGAATAGGGACGATACTCTTTTTATGGTGTTTATGGGACATTAAGCAAAAAGGCGTAGAAATTTGCGAAATAATGTGGGTGGGAGGAGATACTGTTAAGTTTTACTCAAAAGTAATTGGAGCTTATATCTCACCTATTTTCTATCCCATGTATAAAAAAATAAAATAAAAATTTTGACATAGTAAGATTATCTTTTCCTGTTAAATACGTAGAGCGTGAAGCAGAGTTGGGAGGAGTTTTAGGCTATTCTTAATACCCAAAAGTTTGATAAGTTTCATCTTACGAGACATCATAACTTCCCAGCTATGTTTCCTAGTTTCGCTCCCTGTAAATAAAGCAATAGTGGATTGCATCATCTCTGGATCTTCTTGAGCCATTGAATAGGACGCTTCGAGGATTCGTTCCAAGAGACCACTATGATATAATAGGTGATGGAATTTATAGGAATACCTCAAATCTTCTTCGTAAAGCTGTTTTAGTAGGAGGTCGTTGTATCTCACAAGTTCAGATTCTCCAAAATCCTCTTCTTCAAGTGCTTGACAAAAAACTTCTGCCGCAATTTTGCCAGATAATCGCGCTTGATAAATACCTTCATATAAAATAGGATCTGCTGTTCCACAAGCATCTCCAATTACCATGATTCGCTCACGATAAGGTTTTGCGATCATACGATCAGGTATGGGAGCTGCCCAGACTTTACGACCACCAAAAACTTTCATATCTCTTCCTTCAATTTTCTCCTTTATGAATGGATTCTTAAGAAAAGCATTAAAATGACTCATTTTCACTCCATTACCAAGCACTCCAATGCTTAACGTCTGGCTTTTCGGGAAAACCCACGCAATTCCGTGATCAATTATACTGCGATCGAAGAATTCCCATACTCGATTACCGAATTGTTCGTCGATAACTGATTCTGGGACCTCAAATTCTGCTTGTATTCCGTTTATCATTGGTGGTACTTCCAGTCCAACCTGCCTTTGCAGTCGAGCGCCCCCCAATCCAGTTGCTAGGATAACACACTTACTTTGATATTCTTCTGGTCCTATCACTTTTACGCCTGAACTCTTATTAATCTCAATTTTTTTTACCCGGAATTTGTATTTTATTTGAGCACCGGCATCTTGAGCGATATCTACTAAATATTTATCAAAGTCCGTTCGAAACATACAAAAACCCTTGTTGTTTTTTCCCGAAGCTTCGAATTCCATCGGTCCATTTTTGGGTGTAAATAAAACCCCCCCAGTTATTTCACGAACACCGATTCCCCGGGGAATTGATGAGAATTCCTCGTTTCTAACTGGGATACCTCCAGCGCAACATTTATACCGTCCTTCCTCAGCAGCTTCAAGCAACAATACCTTTGAATCGCTCTCTGCGGCAATTTTTGCAGCCGTTGCACCCCCTGGACCACCTCCGATAATGATTAAGTCATATGTAATAATGAAAACCTCATAAAAAAAAAAAAGTCGATATTTATTTCAGAATATCAAACTGATTAGTGCTTGTTTTACTATAAATTTTTTGAAGCAAATTTTTCTCGTTTTTTCTTATGTAATTCCTCAAGTTCGATTTCGAGTTTCTCTAACTTTTCACCTTCTAATGGGTAGAAGTAGACAAAAATCAAACTTAACGCCACAAATATGTTGACGATGAAATAAAACACAAATATAATTCCAAACATCGCCGTATCTGTTTGAACGGGAGAGTCTTGTACGTATCCGGTTAATATAAGTACAATAGTCACAATGATAGGACCAAGACTCTCAGTTGGTTTAGTGAACAAGGCATTAATACCATAAAACATCCCTTCTCTCCTAGAACCATATTTTATTTCGTCTTCATCAATAGGTAGCGTTTGCATTATAACTCCAAATACACTTGCTCCCCCAAAGAATGCCGAGAATGCAAGTCCTATCCACATCGCAGGAATTGAGATCGAAGGAATTAAAACCAAGAAGAAGAGAATAAATCCACCTAAGAATTGAATAGTAGTGAACCGAAGTAGTAGCTTTTTAAATCCATGTTTCTTTCTCAGTTTCATGCAAAGAATGCTTGAACTCCAACCAACTATTATTATGATTAAAAAGTATAATCCTACATTTTCAGGACCAATCAGTATCAAAAATAAAAAGACATACGAGAGCTGTATTGAACCAATGAGCGTCTTGAAAAAATTAAATCCAACAAACATCATGAAGGATTTAGATTTCACAGTTTGTTTTATTGCCGTCCATATAGGGGGACTTTTATCATGTTGGTGTTCTGGTCTTTCTTTAGAAAATTTAACGACTAAGATATAACACACATAACTAATAACCGCAACAACTATATTATACATTTGAAAAAATTGAAGGTTGTCAATCATCGTAGGAACAGTAATCACGAGAAAACTTGCGAATAAGCCTAGTATGCTCCCAAAGAAGTTAATTTTCGTTCGTTCGCCCAAGTCTGAAGTCATATCTGGCAGTAAAGCCATCCAAGCCATAGTAACAATGTTTGATAGCGTATCAAAAACGCTGATACTTATTACAAAGTGGAGAAACATTACAAATTGTCCTAGAGGGGATGCGTTGTCAGTGCTCCATGGAAACCACATAAGAACAAATACAATTACTAGGAGTGGGCTAAAATATTTTATGTAAAATATCCGACGACTACCTCGTTTTTCCACATTGGTATTATCTTGCCACTGTCCAATAATTGGATCGTTCGTCATGTTGATAAACATGAAAATAACCATACCAATTATAAAATAAATCGGTAAAAGACCTAATGAATCGAAGAAAAATTTTATGTAACCTAAGCGAAAGACTCCAAGAATGATGGTCAGAGGAATCATTCCCATTGCATAACCCGTAACTTGCTTTTTTGGTAATTTACTAATAGACATTATCTTTTATTCTAAAATCTTTATTAATTAATATTAATATATTCTTGAGTTAAGACTATAAAAAGATTTATTTTGGCTTTAATTTTTAATCCTAGTAATCTTATTGAATAGAAATGTAAATTTTGAGTATGATTAAAATTAGCCAGAAATTAAATTTTTTATTTATCTTTACAGACCAGCAACGTCGCGATCATTTAAGTTGTTACAATGACAAAATGGTATTAAAAACAACAAATATAGATGAAATTGCTAAAGAAGGCATCAGATTTACGAATTTTTATTGTAATAATCCAATTTGCATGCCAAACAGAAGTACAATCTTCACTGGTCAATATCCTTCATCTCACGGAGTATCTACAAATGGAAGAAATTTACCACAAGGCACAAGAACTTTTTTGGATGTGCTGTTAGAATCTGGAGAATATCACACAGCGAGTTTTGGTAAAATTCATTTGAATTATTTTGGAGCTTCTTCTGGAGAATTTAAATCCCCCACTGTAAGTCAAGAATTTGCTCATCCTAAGCAATATAGTGATTTAACTAACTATTCTCCTTATTTTGGATTGGAGGAAATTAAGCTTATATCCGGTCATGGAACTCTTTGTGGTCATCCTGATTACATGAATTGGGTAAAAAGAAAAATAGACGAAGATGATTCACTTAGAAAGCCCATGAGGATAAGATTATCAGATACTATTGGTAGGATGCAAGCCAAACTAAATTTATGCATTAACACTAAACAATCATTTATTGGGACACAAGTTATTAAACATAGTGTGCCCGAGAAACTATATTCCACGACGTTTGTAAAAGAAAATACGATTGAATTTCTGGAAAGATTTGCCACGGGGCATTATGATAAGCCGAATTTCTTTGCTTTTTGTTCTTTCCCTGACCCACACCATCCATTCTCACCACCGGGCAAATATTTTGATATGTATAAACCGGAAGATATTATCTTACCGTCCTCATTTAATGACAATCATGAAAATAGCTCAAAGTTAAATCAGGCTCATTACAACGAACTTCTACGATCAGAAGGTACTGAAAAGGACATATTCCCAACACCAAAAAATTTAACAGAAATGGAAGCTAAACGGATTTTAGCAGCATCCTATGGTACAGAAAAAATGATGGATGACGCAATTGGAGAAATAACAGAATCGTTAGAAAATCTCGGTCTTGCAGAGAATACCGTAATAATTTATACAACTGACCATGGTGATCTTGGTGGAGAACATCGATTCTTCTTCAAAGGACCTTTTCTATATCAAGGTTTAATTAAAATCCCTCTTATTATAAAAGTGCCAGGAGGAATTAAAAACAAGGTTTGTGATTCATTGACTAGTTCAATCGATCTTCCTGAAACAATTTTAGAATTAGCAGGATTCCCGATTCCCGATTCAATGCAGGGAAAAAGCATAGAACCATTACTCAAGGATCCCCAACAAGAGATTAATGTGGATGTTATGATTGAAATGGATGATGACCATAACAATCAAAAAATACGAACACTAATATCAGATCAATGGAGACTTTCTGTATTTAGAGAACATGGAGAATTATTTAATCTCAAAAAAGATCCTAATGAGATGAATAATTTATGGGATGATAATACGTATTTGGGAGTCAAAACAGAACTTCTTTTAAGATTAACTAAAAGAGAAATATCAAAGGAAAAAAATCCCGTCAATCGAGATTGTGGATTTTGATTTTTTTATTAATAATTAATGATTAATGGCTAAAAATAGAGATGATAAAAGAAATGTCAAAAAAAGCATTTGGTTCTGGTTATTTTGGTGAATGGATTGAAGACAATTTTGGATTGCCCGCATATCGTTACACATGCGATCAAATAAGCGATCCAAAAGCAATCACTCCAATGAATGATAAGTGGCGTTCAAAGACAGAACACCTTCACCAAGTTGGAAACGATAGGCTGGTTGCTGTAGCTTCGAATTATGGACACATCCAGGTAAGACAAGACGAGGGAAGTCCAAAATATTTAAATGAGTTTAATCCCGAACAAGGACAGTATGCTGGAGGTTTTGGGTATCTAACAGATAACGACGATCACTTAAGCACATTTTATTCTGGAAATGCGGATTCATTCGAACGAATTTTTGGAATTGGATATTTTCAAAAAAAAGTGATTGGAAAAGGATATTTAGTGAATCAAATTATTTTCGCACCTTTTGGGGACGATCCTGTCATAATTTCTCAAGTTAAAATTACCAATAATAGAAAAAAAAGAGCAGACTTACGTTGGATCGAATATTGGGGGTGTTATATGTATCAATTTTCTGCTGCTGCTTTTGCAGGAATCCTTTCGAAAACATCCGATAAACACCCAAGAGATATCAGGCATAAATCCAGCGATAAAGTCAAACATGAATTTGTGTCCATTGAGAATGGCACTGGTATTCAAGATAAAAGATATTTCGAAGACAGCAAAACAATATATGATCCTAACAACCTTAAACCTAGTTTTGACGACAAATTTCCTCCTAAAACATTTTTGGTCTCCTTAGACTCTGAAGCCAATGGAATGCAAACGAATAGCAAAGATTTTTTTGGTTCAGGTGGTGTTGAATCTCCTGACGGCTTGAAAAACAATCTAAATAATAGCATTAATTCAACAGGAGTAGAAAGTTCTATGCTCTTAGAAAGGAAAGTAAGCTTAGATCCTGGTGAAAGTTGCACTTTATCTTTTTTATATGGTTATCTCCCCGATAATTTCGAACTAGAAACATTACTTAAAAAATACAAGACTAACACATCCACAAAGTTTAAAGAATCTTGTGAGCAGTGGAAAGCTAATAGAATACAACTACAAATCGATGACGAGGCTTGGGTAAATCGCGAGCTTTTCTGGCATTATTACTACTTGCGAAGTGCTATGACTTACGATAGTTTTTTCAAAGAACATATCCTCTCACAAGGTCATGTTTATCAATATATAATTGGATTTCAAGGAGCTGCTCGAGATCCTTTACAACATGCGCTACCGTTTGTATACAACGATCCAGATATTGTCAAGGACGTAATTAGATATACTCTGAAAACAGTTCGTAAGAGCGGTGAAATACCTTACGGTATCACTGGTAGCGGACAAATTTTACCCGTTCCTTTCAAACCGAGTGATCAAGAAATGTGGTTGTTATGGCTGGCAAGCGAATATATTCTTGGTACGCGTGATACAGATTTCCTTTCCGAGAAAATTTCGAGATATCCCGTTTATGGATCTCGAGTTGAGATCGTAGCGGTCGAAGAAATATTGAAAAGATGTTATCGTCACCTAGTAAAAAAAACGGGGATAGGACGCCATGGACTTCAACGGATCTCGAATGGAGATTGGAACGATGGTGTTGTAATTGGAAACATTCCACCTGAGAAACATAAAGAAATTCAAAAAGAAGGAGAAAGCGTTTTAAACGCCGCGATGGCTATTTTTTCACTTAAAATTTACTCTGAAATGTTAAGATTTGTAAACGAATCTGAATTCGCTAAAGAAGTTCTGAAGTATTCTGATTCTCAAAGAGAAGCAGTTAGAGCTCAATGGATTGGAAAATGGTTTAGACGTGCTTGGTTAACAGAAGAGTTAGGTTGGGTAGGTGAGGACCGGATGTGGTTAGAACCTCAACCATGGGCTATTATTGGGAATGCTCTCGAGGATAGGGAAAAGAAGATTCTAGTACAATCAATTAATGAATTAGTACGAAAACCTTCAAAAATTGGTGCGAGGCTCCATAGCAAAGGAATTGAGAGTATACGGAATATCGGACAGGGCGTAAATGCTGGAATATGGCCATCGATAAATGGAACTTTAATCTGGGCTCTTTCTTTAGTTGATAGACAAATGGGCTGGGACGAATGGAAAAAAAATACGCTTGCTTATCATGCTGAAAATTTTCCGGATGTTTGGTACGGTATTTGGAGCGGACCGGATACGTATAACTCGGATCTATCTAAATACCCTGGACAAACCGTTTTTAATGAGTCTTTAATCACTGGCGAGCAAGAAGATGGAGATGAAGAGGAATTTTTGGGACATTTTGGAGCTGTTTGGACTGACTTTCCCGTATTCAACTTACACCCTCATGCGTGGCCATTATACGATGTAACTCGCTTAGTTGGAATAAATTTTACTCTTGAAGGAGTAGAATTAAGACCTACTCTCCTTCAAGATAACTATAAGTTTAGTTCTTCTCTAATCGGAATAGAAAAAACCAAAAATGGATACTCTGGATGGTATAATCCCGTGAAAGAAGATATATGGAAAATTTCATTAGAACTAAGTAATAGGGAACTCGAAAAAATCGATTTTGTTCTAATAAATGGAAACGAAAAGGAGTTTACAATTAAAGATAATCATGTATTTTTAAATGGTGAGAGTAAGCTTAATAAACCTTTATTATGGGAAATCAAATTTAAATAAAAATTAAGAATCTCTTTTAATTTTTGTTAGAATCTAAAGAAGGTAAAGGAGGAACTTCAGAATCTTTCCAAAAATCAGTTACCGGATGATTCCACCAATATACAGGAATTTCCGAATACACACCATATTTTTTCAAGCCTTTCTTAAATGCTCTGATGTTAGCTCGCTTAGTTCTAATATCTTTTGGTTGAGGATAAAGATAAGCACCGAATCCTCCATTTTTAGTTCCGAGGTTCCTAACCATGTGCCACACTTCCCTTTCGACTTCTTCTGGAGTTCCTAAAGTATATATCGATTGAATATTAACGCAACCCCAAAACATAATTTTCCCACGATAGGGTCTTAAATCCACATAACCACTCATTCTAGGACTATCGAGTTCTATAGCATCCAAACCCCATTCAATCAAAACAGGAAGTAAGCGATCTATTTTTCCACAGCAGTGCAAATGAACATCTAATCCAAGTTTATGAGCTTCATCAATAATGTATTTATAGGAAGACTCATAGTGCTTTTTAAATGTTTTGGGACTAAAGAATGGACCTTGTTGTTCTCCTAAATCATCAACTAGCCAGATACCGTGAACATTAATCCCGTTTTTTAGAGCGTTTTTCATTAAATTTACGTGGAATTCTGCAACAAATTCTAATGCCCTCCCTAACTCTTGAGGATGTTTGGCGTGATCCACTAAATAGTTACTAAAACCCCTCATTGCAGAAACCACGTGAGAAGGTCCTTGTGTTGGAAACAATAGTAAATTATAAAGGTCATTTCCAGCACTATTTTGCATGCTATGCGCTAAAGAAAACCTTGTTTTATCATCTGCATCAGGATTGTATTTCTTAATGTAGCTGTCATAATCATCCCAATCTACCAGGGACGCCCGACCTGGATGACCCATGTCTGTGTCATTACCTTTCATATTCCAAATGTTTCCCCACTCGTCAATTTCTTCGTGAGGAATGCTTCTCCAATTGTTTCCTTCGTATAATGGGTTATCTTGAGCCCACGGCGGTTTATCCCATTTATAACTTCCTCTTATATGAGGGAATAATCCTTCTTCTTCGTTATTCCAACCAGGTTTCCAATTCTTAGAAGGAGTTATAACTATCGGATAGGCATCTCCTGCCGCTAAGTTAAATACTGGCACTTTATCTGGATTCATAAATCTCAGAGCTGCTTTCACACGTTCTTTCGAGTTCATGATTTAATCTTTTTCGTAAAATTAAATTAATAGAAATAGTCAATATTAATATTAAAATATAGGAAGAAAAGTGTTTTAAGCAACAAAAATTAGATGTTTTTCATAAAGTAGTATCTTCCCTCGGTTCTTCAGTAAATTCTTGAGGGTCATTTTTGTCGATTATTTTCGATTTTACACATTCTTCGCAATATGTTAACCAAATATCTCTTTCAGAGTTTTTACTATCCATGTTCAGCTCAACAAGTTAAGTGTTAAAACTCATGATAAGAACATTATTAATTCGTTTTAAAGTTTATTAAATTCAATCGTTTTCTACAAGAGCGTAGAACAATTTACTAAACCGATAAAAATTTTTTTTCGGAGGAAGGGTGATTAAAGCTAAAATTAAACTTCAATTTTTAGGTACTGAATAATGTTCCATAATTTTTAGCAGTCATTGATTCTTCTAATTCAGAATAACTTCCATTGAACATAATCGCTGTCATATTCCTCGAAACCTAATCCCTTTATAAAGTTAAAAGAGATTTTATTTTCTTTATATACTTTACAGCGCAGTTCTGCAACGCTATTCTTCTTGAAATAGCCCCAAACGGCCATACCTAAAATTGTACCCAATCCTTTTCTCTGGAGTTCGGGAATAATTCCCATCCCAGCAATAACACCTATCTTTTTTTCTTCACCGGTAAAGTAAATTAGAGCAAAACCACTATCTTCTCCTTTAACTTTAGCTATCAGAAAAATAATGGTAGGATCATTTAATAAGTTAGATATTGATTCTTTTTTTAACGGGCGATAAGGCATAGGTGTTGAATGCCATGCAAGATCGTGCAGATGTATAAGTGAACCTATATCCTCTTCTGAAGCTTCCCGAACATCCGCATGAAGGATATTATGATCTATTTTTCCTTTAAGACTCATCTCAAACTCGGGTGTAATCGATTTTACATTGAGTCTCATTTGAATAAAGTTCGGATCTCTTTCTACCAATCCGGAAAATGTTCGACTAAAGAATTTTTTAATCCTTTGCATAATATCTAAACCACTATAAATAATCTCAATCCATGGTACCTAATCCATTAAAAATAATAAAAGTTAACTTCCTTTTTTTTTGAGCCTTGAAACACGAATAGAGCTGAAAAAAATATCGAAACTAGCTTTCTTAAATAAAACTTATATATTCATGACGAAAAATATATTAAATAATGATCGAAAATCGTATTTTATTAACAACGCCTACTTATCCTTATCCCACTCTACCCGCTAATGATTCTTTAACGGATGCTACTGGGCAAAGGTTTACAAAGGGAGATGATATATTTACTTTAATATCTCACACTCATTGCTACGCAAATCACATTTTAGCTCAAAATATCAGTAAACCAGCAACTTTATTAGAATATCCTCGATGGAAAGATTTTATAAAAGAAGTTGATAAAGGTTACAGCATCATCGGAATAAGCGCCTACCCCCCTCATCTAGATAACGTTATGAAAATGTGCCAATACATCCGTGATACCACTCCGGACACAACAATTATGTTAGGTTCTTACGCTGCTCAAGCGTTTAACGCCAAGTACGACGAAGTCACTCAAAAAAAATACGTTGATCACGTCGTGAAAGGAGAAGGCGTAAAGTTTCTTCGAAACTTTTTAGGAGAAGATATCGATCAACCAATAGAGCAAAAATTGATGCCAAAATGTGGCGGTGCTCCTCAATTTATAACTAAGTACCCTATAGGTAACATAGGATTCGTAGTGACTGGATTGGGCTGCCCCGGAGGGTGTGATTTTTGTTCTTCAACAGAAATGTTTGGATTTAAACGAATTGAACTGTTAACACCTAAAGAATTTGTATCACACATTTATTCGTACCATAAGCATTTTCCCGATGTCCGTTTAATTTTTGCTATAGAGGAGGATCATTTTCGCCATCCAGAATATTTATTTGAGACGAAAAAATATTGGGAGTCTAGTCCAAAAGTAGTTGAAACTTTAGACTGGCTTGCTTTTGGCTCTGTGGATCATATCTATAATTTTGCTCAAAAATACGGATGGGAAACTATTGCTGAAATTGGTATAGGGGCAATTTTTATTGGAGTAGAATCAAAATTCGCTGGAGAACATGGATACACTAAACGAAAGGAAGTGGATGCCCGTATGGTCTTCGATAAGCTCCATTCAATGGGGATACGGACGCTAGGAGCTTGGATTTGCGGTTGGGACTTCCATAATCATTCAAACATCTACGAGGACCTTAATTATTTCGTTGCATGTTATCCTACCTATCAACAATTAACCAGATTGTCTCCATTCCCCGGAACTGTATTATACGAGAAATTGATGGAACAAAATAGAGTAAGAGATGTTCCATGGGAGGATGTTCATTTTTGGAGTGGATCACAAGAGAATCTCAATTTAGAGACTCATGAAACTCTTAATTTAACGGAATATGGGTACGATCTGCTCTATAAAACGTGGGGGCCATCAATCCTTCGCAAATTAGATGTAACTTTGAATGGATATGAGTTTTGCCTTAGTTCCGACAATCCCATTATGCGAGACCATAAGTCTCTATTTTTCAAACAACACGCTGCTCTATTATGGACTTCAATCGAAACTATGGATCGATTTGCTCCAAATGGAGTAGTTAGGAGGAGAGTTCGAAAAACTGACGAAAAATATCGGCGTTTAATTGGTGAACCGACTCCTGTTATGGAATATTTAAGCAAGATTACCGAGAAACGAGCAAAAAAGTTCAAAATCAAAAATTTAATGGACCCCTTCAATCGATATCCAAAAGAGGAACCGTTTAAAAAATATTTATACGACAAGGATGAATCTACAAAGGATAAACGTATTCCTTACAAAACAATTGAACCTACTAAGAAACCATTCGCAATGAAATGGTCTAAATTTGAATTCCAAGCTTTTGCCCAAATCCTAAAAATGACTCGAACATTCAACCGCAAAAAAAGTGATCTGAAAGTCGATGATTTCATAATAGAAACCATTAAAAGAAGAAATTTCATCGCATTCTAATTTATTTAGAGTATTTAATAACTTCAAGTATTGCTAGAAAAAATCTTCAATTTCAGACTGAAGTAATAAAAAAAAGTTTTAAATACATTAAAATCAAACACTAATTAAAACTCAAATTAATCAAAATATTTTTAAACAGTAAAATGGAACCTTGGGAAGAATCAGATAAAGAAAAGGAGAAAAAACAGCGAAAAAAAAATCGGGAAATTATCGCAAAGCGCCTTCTATGCATAATTATGTTTCCAATATTGCTTATGATACTATTTGTAATCATTATACTAATATAGAACATTTTTTGTATATTTCTTCCAAAATCAAGAAAATTTTTTCTAATACCAATATCAGTCAT
>JAHLWV010000170.1 GCA_019057735.1 Promethearchaeota archaeon
GCCCAACTACAGCCTTTAGTTCTTAAAATAATAGTGAATTCCTTTCCCTTTTTCTTAAGTAATCGATCTTCCTTTATCCAGAAGCTTATTGGCTTATCTAATTGTTTTTCATTGTAGCTATGTTTCTGCTTAATAGCCTTTGATCTAAATTTCTTTATTTTTTCAACGATGAGGTTGTTATCGCTATATTTTTTCGTAGACATTTACAATTTTCCCTGTATTTGAATTTTTTATATAATTCGATCCAACGATTAAGCTTCCTAATCCTATAATTCTTTCTTTGTTTTTATCGAATATTAAAGAAATATCTTTTGGAACGAGATTTGGACTAAAACTAACTATCCCTGGGCGAAATAAGGTATTCCCATTAATTTTTTGCCCATCAAAAACAATGTAGTTCGAATTTTCGCTAAAAGGCAACATTCTATTTGCTCCTTTAAGATTTAATTCTACTTGTCCAGAATTAACGTTAAATTTCCCTAATTTTTCTCGAGTTAACAGGTCGCTTATTTCTATTTGATGACTTCTTTTGTTTCTCCACGTTTTAATTCCATTGTAAAATATTTTGTTGCCTGTATTAAGTCCAAATTGATAATCAATAATTTTAAAAAACTTACGAGTTAAAGTTTTTAGGAAGTTTTTATTTTCAGGAATAACATCACCTTTATTGTATGAATCTTTAAGTTCGCTTATTTTCTCCTCTAAAGAAAGCAAAGATTCGTTGCTTGTAAGATTATTCGTAATCTCAGTAAAGTAGATTTTATTCTTTATCTTTGTACGAGCGTTTTCAATAATTTTAAAGTATCCTGAATCCTTTACGTGACACAATATAGGTATCCTTTCGTCAAACTTTTCCAAAAGGGAGATAAGCATATTTGAAGCAATAGTAATTTCTTCGTTATCCCATTCCCCCGTCACAGAAATATCATACGAATTCACAGGATAAATATCTTCTAGTTGTCTTGGAATAGCCCCTAAAGGAGATGTTAAAATGATTTCTTGGAAATCAGGAAAATCACGATAGTTCCTTATTACGCTATGAAATTTTTTATGAGATCGCGATTCAGAGTATGGTTTCTTCGCGGAACATGGAAGTATAATGATCAACTTTGTCCATGATTCAGGCGTGAATCTTTTAATCAATCTCTCCCGAAACTCTTGGAAATCTGGTCTATTATACGATAATGAGCCATGACAATTAACAACATTATTTATTTGAGTTAACGGGGTTTCATATTTCAAAATGTTGAAATATTGATTATCAAGCACTTTCAAAGTAGATATTATATTCATGTCGTCAAATGAGGCTTTTTCAATAAAACCGCGGAAATCTTCCATTCTCATATACAACTTGATTTTATTCATGTAAGTATATGCTGAGATAATATTGTGAAGAGTTAGTTGTTCTGTTTTTTCAGAAGAATATTTGTCAGTTAGACTATGCTTTAAATTCCTCTTACAAATCGTACATGGGCACGGAAAATACTTAATCTTATAAATTGGAAGTAAATATTCGATTGTATCGTAGAAATTTTCGGCAGATAAATATAATAAGTAAGAACTATCGATTAGGTCGATTCCTAAATATACCAAGATCGGATAAAGTTTCGGAATAATTCTACCAGAAACCATTAATACTAAATTGTTATCGAGCTCTTGTTTGATTTTGAATATAACTTTTAAAATATTCCTGAAATTACTAAAATTGTCAAATAAATCTACTAAATTTAGTATTCTTACATTTCTATTGTTCTTAATTAAGGGAATGTATAGATCAAATAGTTCATAATAATCATACATTTTAATAGATAAACCAAAATCTATTTTACTATGTTGTTGTAAGATATTATTTGATTCTTCTATAAAAATCTTAATTTCTTCCTCAGCAAATTCTTTATTTATAACTGTTGTTGGAATATTGAAAGGGATGGAAGGGATAATGTTGTCTTCTGTAAAAATGTCAATATTAGATGCTAATATTCCCTTAAAAGATTCCATTGAACCGTTATGCGTATAGATAAAACCACTCTTTTTAAATTTGTCTCGTAAGAATCCAATTTTTAAATAGAAGTCTTTTAAAATTAAAAAAATCTCATGATCTTCAAATTCCTCAAGAAAGTTTAAATCGTTCATTAAACTTTTTTTCATCGGAATAATTATGTTTGGGGTTGAAATAAACCTTTTAGACTCTTTCGAACAGATAATCCTTCCTATTCGTGCAAATCCGACACTTTTTGTAATTAATTCAAAAAAATAATTCATATTTTCCAATTAAAGATATTATTCTTAGATAATTAAATTAATTTATTTTGTCTTTTCAAAACTACTCTTAAGCCAACTTTTTCTCATGGTATACAATTATGGCTCAACTTTATATTCTCCTCGCTTATACATTTCAAAAAGGATTTCAGCTTCATGAATTGCATCATCAACTGCTCTGTGCTTCTCTATATAATTTGTGTTGGGAAAAAGATTATCCCAGGCTTCTTGCATTTTTGGATTTTTATAACCTCCTCTTGAACGCATAATCTTACACGCTTTTTTCGCTACTGCCATAATATCTGGGATATCCTTTTTTATAACAAAACCTCTCGATTCCATAAATCCAAAATCGAACGAAGTGTTATATGCAGTCAATGAATAACGATCGAAAATTTCTTGGATTTGATTTTTTACATTGTTTAAATTAGGTGCATCAATACAATCTTCAAATTTCAAATCAGAATTATTGAAAATCCACGCATTCTTATGTTCTTCCCCAAATTCAGGCTCCTTTACAAATGAATCAAAAAGAATTTTAGTTGCTCCCGTAATTAAATCAAGTTCAACAATACCTATCTCGATAATTAAACCATTATCTGGTTTTAAATCCGTAGTCTCGATGTCAATTATCGCAATTTTCTCATAATTTGGTTTTTTGACAAAGTCAGAAATATCTCGAAATATGTGAAACTCCCCACAAGGATACGATTTTGTATAATTTAATCTATATAATAATGATATTAATCTTAATAAGAAAAAGGTATTTGAAATGTAATATAAATTATTAGAGAGTGATTACTAATGAATTTGAGATTTGAAATTTTCTTATGTTATTCTAATAAATAATAAAATTAGTATATGTCTTAAGTTCGTCTAGAACAAAACTAGTAAATGTATCTTCAATTTCATCGGATTGATATAGATCTTTTATGAATTCTGCGTAATCTTCGACCTTTTTAACTCGAACTATCGCAAATAACCCATGCTGTTCCCCTATCCTGAAAAGATCGGTTATAAAGCTATTTTTCTCTAAATGCAAGGCGATTTCATTATATTTTGAAGGATCTCTAGGTTTAATTCTTACGAGATATTTACCTCTAAATCCAATTTTTTTAGGACAAAAGTTAAGCGCATAGTTAAGAATTACGTTCTTTTTTTCAAGCTTTTTAATTCTGTTATGAATTGTAGATTGGGAGATTTCTTGTCTGTTCTTTTCTTTTAAAAAATCTTTGTACTTCTCTTTAATAATATCTTTAATCTCATAAGTCGAGATAGGCTTTAAATTCTGGTTTTCTTGCATTATTTTTAAAATAACATAATCCGTGCTATCAATTTCGAAATTTGGATCAATTTTATTGATATTTAACTCAATTCCATTAGTCTTGAACACTTTAATAGTCTCAATTATTTGATATTTCTTAAAATAAGATTGAGCCATTATTTTATCAATTGTACTTAAAACCTGGTAATACTCCTCAGATGAATGAAAAATGAGTAACGCAAATAGCGAATATTCTCCTAAAACTCCATCAAGAATTTTTAATTGAGAGATTTTTAACAAATTTTCTAAAAGTTCTGGTTCGTTGGGGTTGGTTTTAACCTCTAACAATACATACTTTAAATTAATGGGAAGAAGGTTCGGATTAATATTGATTGTAAAATTACTAATTATTTTTTCTATCGCCAGATCATCAAATCTTTTTTTAAGTGTCTGTCTAGTATAACCTAAAATCTGTGTAAGCTTGGTTATTACATATTTAGATTTACTATTGAAACTTTTTATTAGATTGCGGTTTTTAAATTCATCATTTGCTTTACTCATAAGAATCTAACAAAATTTATATTATTTAAATATTAATATTTTTAACAAATTTTTTACTCTTTAACCATTAATATATTTAAATTACTATTTAAATTATTCACTATATCAACAAAAATATTTTAAATTGAGTTATTATGGTAAATTATAAAGTTGCAGATGAAAACTTAGCTGCAAAAGGCAAAGAAGCGATATATATCGCTGAATCTAGAATGCCTGTTACTGCTAAAACAATTCGAGAACGGTTCACTAAGGAAAGACCTTTAGAAGGAATCACGATTGCGGGCTGTCTTCACATCACAAAAGAAACTGCTAATCTTGCCAGAACTTTAAAGGCAGGAGGCGCTGATGTTTGGTTATGTGGAAGTAATCCCTTATCAACTCAAGATGATGTAGCGGCAGCTATGGTTAAAGAAGGAATTAATACATTTGCGTGGCATGGTAATACAGATGAGGAATTTTACTGGTGTATTCGAGAATGTTTAAAAGCCAAACCAAATATCCTTATTGATGATGGTGCTGATATGATCGTTACAGCACATAAAGAATTTCCGGAATTAATTACGGATGGTGTAATAATCGGATGTCAAGAAGAAACTACTACCGGGGTAAAAAGATTTAGAGCAATGGATGCCGCAGGCGATCTGAAAGTCCCATTGTTTCCTGTTAATGATGCCCGATGTAAAAATCAATTTGATAACGAGTTAGGTACAGGCCAAGGAATTGTCGCTGCCATCTATGGGATGCATGTACTTTTCGCAGGAAAAAATGTAGTAATAGCGGGATATGGCCATTGTTCGTCAGGAATGGCCCTTAGAGCACGAGGTTTGGGTGCCAACGTTACAGTGACCGAAATTGATTCGATAAAAGCTCTTCAAGCTAAATTTGCTGGTTTTAATGTTATGCCTATTGAAAAAGCATTGCCTTACGCAGATATTATCCTAACTGCTACGGGTTGTAAGCATGTAATATTACCCACTAAAGAGAACTTTGATGCTTTAAAGGATGGAGTCATTTTAGGTAATTTAGGACATTTCGACATTGAGATCCCAACCAAGGAGATTTACGAGTATGCTAAGGAAATCAAACCTATAAGAACTGATGTAGAAGAAATCACCTTTCATGATGGTAAAAAAATATATTTGCTTGCTAAAGGAAGACTGGCCAATTTAGTGCTTTCTGAAGGACACCCTGCAGAAGTTATGGACATGTCATTTGGCTTACAATCTCTTATGTCTGAATACATCGTCAAGAACAAAGATTTATTGAAACCTGGAATGGTTGAAGTTCCCGTAGATATTGACGATAGAGTTGGATTCTTGAAACTTCAAGCAATGGGCATAGAAATAGATAAGCTCAATGAGGAACAGTATAACTACATCCACGGCTA
>JAHLWV010000171.1 GCA_019057735.1 Promethearchaeota archaeon
TTGAATGTTGTATTTCTATAACAATTTGTTTACCGGTACTTAATTTACAATAAATGTCAGCAATTCGGTTACCGATAGGATATTCTTTCTTTATAACATCAATTTTGTTATCAAACGGAAGGAAGGAGTAGAAATGTTCTTTTATTCTAAGATGTTCAAATGACTCTGCTTCGTTTTTATTAGGTATTATCATAATTCAAGCACTTAGAATTACCAAATAATTAACAACTATATTAATAAACCCTAACATTTTCATAAAGCGAATTTACCAAGCTGCTTTTATAGAAAGAAAATAACGATACACGATTAATATTTTTTTCTTTTAAATAAACATAAAAAATTAATGATTCATGATTGTCTCAGAATATACGAAAAAGAAAACTACTCTAAGTTATATTAAATGCGTTCTTTGTCGAAAAGATCCCAAATCAGGTGTAAAAATTAAAAGAATTGGAAACACTTTTGGAACTGTATGTGAAGAATGCACGAAAACATTTAGTGATGAAGAAATCGAGTTGATGCATAACATGTTTAATGCATTTGGAGGATATTTCGGGAAAATGAGTAATTCTAAAGAGTTATCGTATGCAAAACTTGAGGAAATTGCAAAGGGATATAAGGAACAAAATAAGAACATCAATAACATCGAAAACGACATTAAAACACTTCATTCGGCATTTCTCTACGGAATTAGCCAGAAACAGCTCGTAAGAGGAGTAAAATTATTAGTTGATTAATAATTTCTGCATCTGGTGATAAGACGAACAATTTAATAGGAATTATTGGGACTTATTTGATCCATGTTAGTTCTGGTGCTTTTATCGCAATGACCTCTGCCTTTGCACATTCAATTTTGTCCGAGAATGCTGTGCATGAGATAATTGTTTTACGATCTTTCGTTTCTTTGATTTTTGCTCTCAAAACAACGGGATTTTTAACGAATATCGGTTTCATATGTCTCATAGTTATGGATCCTCCCGCATATGGAATAAATGGTTTCGATCCAAGTTCACGACCCTCTGTTTTATAGAGCGCTGCAATTGCTGTATTTACACAATGGCAATCAATTAAAGTAGAAAGAATTCCGCCACATAAAACTCCCAAACCCGCCTCATAAATTTTTTTAGGTATCCAAGTGCAAATCGTTTCATCCCCATCCCAAAAACTCTTTATCTGTAAACCGTGTTCATTATTTCTTCCACAACCAAAACATTTACTATACTGTTCCGGCCATAGATCCTGAAAAGCTTGTTGAGACATAATATACACTCACATTTAAATGCTTTTTTTATTGAATTTCAATAATGTATATTATGTTATTTATCCTTATAAGAATTCCTCACAGGAAATTATGAATCAGGTCAAATCTAATTTTTCCATTGTTTATTAATTCAACTGCTTTCATCGTTACATTCTGAGTTAAGTAATAAATTAAAACACTTCATTCCGCTTTTCTTTACGGAATCAGCCCACAACAGCTTGTAAAAGGATTAAAACTATTAGTGGATTAGTCATTTGTTTGAAGGAAATATTTATTAGTTCATGCATATTACTAAATAACGTAAAAACCACTTAATTAGGACGCCTGAATTGAATCCTAAAATCCTTAACACGCTAGAAACAAAAAGACTCGTAATCAAGCAAATTAATCAGATGGATTTATATAAAAGGGATGATGAATTACATCAGAAGTTTGAGAGTTACACTACCCCGACTAGCTTCTTTACAGATTTTCATAAGAATACACTGATCTTCACGATTACTCATAAAGTCAATAGCCAACTTTTAGGTCTTATCTTTTTGAAACCTTTAAATTCTAACAGTGAAATGGAATGCTTTGTTATACTATTTCCTCAATACAGGGGAAACGGTTTCGCAATAGAGGCTCTTAAAAAATCTATTGAATTCGCATTTACAACCTTAAAGATAGAAACGCTTTACGCTTACATCAACCAAGATAACAAAAGAGGGTGGCTAGTAGCGGAACGTTCGGGTATGAAATACATGGGGGATATAATCATTGAACAAAATAATAAGAAAAAAATGAAATTTTCGCTTAACAAAAATGATTTCGACAACTTGTATCTTCATTAAAGCTATAATGACAAGATTTTTTTCAAATCATCTTTAGAAACGGTTAATAAATCGCTTTCGGGAAGTCTTTCAGCAAGTAATCGCCAATTATTGTCTTTATCAAAGACTTTTTTAAAGAACTTTGATGCTTCTTTAATTTTTTGGTTATTAGCTAAGGTGACCGCTGTCCAAAATTTCATTTCAAGATTGTTGGGAAATATATTTTGAGCAGAATCATATTCCTTAAGTGCGGCTTCCATATCATGGTGTTCCATTGCTAAATCTCCTTTATCCATGTGTTTATAAGCTCTATAAAGTTTTAATAATCTTTCAAGTTCTCTAACTGGTTCCTCGTGATCTTCGACTCTTAAATCGATGATTTTATCTTCCCACTTATTTTTAGCTTCTTTACCACCTACAAGTAAAATCGCTGCTGATTGTTTTCCTCTGATATCACCGCCTACAGTTTCTGCCGCTTCCATTGCTTTTATGATTCTTTCAGCCAAGGGTAAATTAGTGTTCATTTCAAAGTTTTTAGCCATTGTTGACCAAACTTTATTTGTAAGCATCATGTTAGCTTGAACCGAAAAATTATCACCTGTAATGTGACCTGCGTGAATAATGCATTTCGTTCCAGTGTGAGTAGCTACTCTACCTTGAGCGTCTAATATTGCTACTTGTCTTACATCTCTACCTTCATCTTCAGATATTAAAAAGTTTAAAGCTTCCTCCGGCGATTTACCCTGCTTTAAAAGTTCTAACCCCCGCAAACCAAATGAGGCATTCACGAGTGATTGAGTAGCAACGACTCCAACTCCAGATTCGCCCCAGGAGACGATGCTTCCAACCGAGAAATAGTGACTCTGGACACCTACCCCCATCTCGCCAGTTTTAGTATCTCTTGCCACGATAGAATATGTGTGAGCAAGATTTCTCCCTCTAAAATTAATTTTGTTTTTCTTCATTTTTTGATAACCTTTACTCGTAATTTTTCTTACATATTTTCTAGGAATGCAGTTCAATAAACATTATTGTTATTAACTTCAATTTAAAGAACGAGATAATCATTTTTTATTCATAGAATAATAATAATCTTTATCTTGAATCTCGAGATAAAGAAATTATGACAGAATTAAATGACTTATTTCAAGAATGGAACGAGTTAAATATTAAAGCTGGAGAATCAATGGGTCAATTTGATTTTACAAAGATTAAAGAAATACGGCAGAGTCAATCAAACGTAGAAAATTCGATATACGAGGTATTGAAAAATAACGCATCTGATGATCTGTTAAAAATTCTACCAGAAGAATGCGGCGAATTGGAGATGGGATACAACACGAATGACAAAATATTTTACTTTGTAATGATCGATCCCGAGTTTGAGGACGCAGAAGAGACAATACTATTAGCTGTGACTATAGATCTTAATAATAAAGTTGGTTTACTTAAAGACTTTAAAATTGAAGACTAGTAAAAAAGAAAAGAAAAAAAAAGAATGATTTTAAAACTTGTCAGCGTTTTCATACCATGCTGGAAACCACTGATAGTATTCTTTTGGAAACGCATTTTGCAATCCCTCGTAAGTAGCTTTAACTAAGGCAGTTTTTCCTGAGCGATCGCGATGAATAACGATTAATTTTTGTTCTTCTAGTTGTTCAAAAATCTTCCGTAACTCGGATCTACCTCCGCCTATATCTTCTCGTACGTCGTCTGGAGTCATATACAAACCGGGATTTACTTTATAATCGTGAGAGATAACTTTTAACACGTTTTCTTCTGTTATGTCCATTCCTTTGAATTGGGACTCTTTCTTTGAAATAATGGGAGCATTAACTTTGTCGTTCCATTTCAATCTCATAGGTTTATTGTAGGAAGGAAGCATAGCAGAGAACCGGTAGATGATCATCTTCTGAACTTCGGTTGTTCCTGCCACAATTTCTCCTATTTTAGCCTCGCGTAAAATTCTTTCAGCAGGTAAGAATTTTGTAAGTCCATCTCCTCCTAAAACTTGGATTGCTTTAAGTCCTATGTCTCTAGCATATTCAGTATTAATCATTTTAGCTATCGAAGCTTCAACCATCGGTTCGCCCCCATTATCTATTAATTTGGCGCAGTGATAAGAAAACAACCTTGAAACTTTTGCTTTAGTTATTATTTCAGCAATTTTTTCTTGTATTCCCGGAAATTGATTCGTTGTTTTTCTAAATTGAACTCGTCTTTTAGTAAAGTGAAACAACAAATTTATTACATCTTCAAACAACCCACTAAAAACTGCTGCCCCAATTAAGCGTTCGAAGTTTAATCCGGCCATCATCACGTTCCATCCATTTCCAACTGCACCTATACGATTAACATCAGGAATTCTAACATGATCAAAATCTATATACCCGTTAGGAACATTATCAAATCCAATCAATGGATTAATTTTTTCTAAACTAAATCCTGGTCTGCCTTTTTCCACCATAAAAGATGTAATATGCCCATATTGTTTTCTAAGAGCCTTATCATCGCTTGTTTTTGCGTAGATAAAATACCTATCAGAAACTCCTGCTCCCGTAATGAATCGTTTTTTACCATTTAGGATCCACTCGTCTCCATCTTTGGTCGCAGAAGTAAAAACATTTGCGGCATCTGATCCTGCAAACGGTTCAGTAATGCATAAAGCGCCTAATTCCTTTCCGCTTGCGATTTTGGGAAGCCATGACTCTTTTTGTTCCTCAGTTCCAAACCGCAATAGTTGTTCCAATCCAGCTAACATACTTACGGTAAAAACATGTCCTACAGCATAAAGTCTCCCTAATTGTGCTGCCACAATACAACTCCCAGTAGCGCCTAATTCTAAACCACCGTACTCTTTTGGAACTCCAACTCCAAAATATCCTTTTTCAGCAACTTTTTTTACTAATGGCCACGGAAATTTAGTATTCCAGAAATATTCTTCAGCTTCTTCATAATGATCTTCGACAAATTGTCTCACATCTTTATATATGGCTTTCTGTTCGTCATTCCACCAAAAAAATTCTTCACTCACACTTTTTCATCTTTTGCTAATTTAATCTAATTATAATTGAAGAAAAAATAAAGCAATACATAAATTTTCGTTAAATGTTAGTGTTTTCTAGAGTTCGCAATCTTTTTTTTCGTAAGGACAACAAGAGGAATTATACTAGCGATTGCAATTATTAAATAGTTGCTCCCAAAAGGAATCTTAATTATGATTTCTTCTTCGTTTAATTCCCATCGATAGATAGTTGTTTCGTTTGTAATTTTTTCAATAATCGTGGATACTCCTGAAGAATTAATAGATAGTTCAATTCTGGTATTATTTGCATCATGTTCTAAAACGAGTTTTTCTCCAATTAGAGAATAATTTAGAATCCCTTCTCTTT
>JAHLWV010000172.1 GCA_019057735.1 Promethearchaeota archaeon
ACTATATCCCCAATAGCTATACCATGGTGGCCAGCTCGGAGAGCGTGAATATCAACTACAAGCTCGGGAAGGGATGTGCCGATAGCAAGGACGAAGAAACTAATAATATATTCGTGAATGTTAATAGATTGTGATATGAAAATTACCGATTGTACGATAGCAAATGCGCTAATAGTCACCCCACCAAATCCAATTGCTGCAATTAACAAATGGAATTTTTTTTTCTTAGTGGGTTGGCTTATTTCTAGATGCTCTATTCTATGTTCTAAGCTATCTTTATTCGTGCTGTAAATCAACCACATATAAATAAATAGACTGGAGACCATAAAAATTGCGTTTAGGCGAGTGATATATCCTTTCTCAACAATTGTGAATATCAATATAAGAGATAAAACTTCACATGAACCGAGAATTATTATGTCTTTTCTATTTATATGAAATGCCCCGCAAACGATTGGCAAGAGTCCGAAGATCAATGTGAGTTGGGTAAGATCTGAACCTACTGAATCTCCCACATCAATATCTCCGTGACCTAAAGAACAAGAAATAATCGAATTAAATATTTCAGAAATATCGGTGCCTATGGATACTAAGGTTACTCCGATTATTAACGGCGATATTCCTAAAGCTGTGGCGAGTAGTGCTGAGTGCTTTACAGCATATTTGCTTGAAAAGATTACAAGAACAATTCCGCCTATAAGAATGAAAATAGCTAAGATTATATCGATCATTTACACATACTCTCTTTAAAAATGTCTAATTATGAAGTTAACCCCTAATTTGAATTTATCAGATTATTTCAAATACCAGTCTGATCTTACTCAATTTTATTCTGAACAGGATTCCAATAAGCGAATTTTCCGATTAATTTGTGATCTGAATAATTATTCGAATTAGTTCTCCAATCTATTATCTCATATATCCTATTTAAATTTATTCGAAAAAAAATTAAAAATAATAAATCATCTAAATGAAACTATAAGGGTAATTGTTTCCCTATAAAATCTTCAAATACAAATCTTAAAAAACGGTTAAAACCTAAATAAAGATTAATAGCCCTTTATTATAATGTTATACGGGATTATTCTGAATAAGGTAAAATATTGAATGGAAAATAAAGTTATTATTGAAAAGCTAAGAGATTTCTTAGAACAAGAGCAGATTAGTGGAAAAACTTTTTTTTCCTATCGATGTGACTCAAGCCAGATCAATTTAATTGCTAATTCTGAAATAAAAATAGGATTAAATAGCCATAAAGAAATAATACTTGAAGAGGAGACTGGTTTAGAGCTTGGTGGTCTGAATAGAAAATCATTTTCAATAATATTTCCAATTAGCGACGCTCAATTAATCGAGCACGGAAAAATAACATTATTAGGGAGAGAAATACATAAGATCGGAGAGACAAATCTCGATTTTGGGATGATGGTATTAATTGGGATCAATAACGGGACTGATAAGGAAGTAGACGAGTTAAGACATTTGAATTTCATCTCAAACAGTATTGAAGGGTTTTCAATTCGAACGATTCCTCGTAGGTTTTGGTGTAGAATTAGTACTTCAGCTCTAAAGAAAGATTTTTCCTTCGAATTCTTAGGTACTGCGATAATTTCTCTGTATCAACAAAAATTTAAAGGCTTAATTAAATCAATAGAAGTCATTTTCATTAATTCTTATCAAGACTCTATTGAGCAATTTATTGTGCATTCGTCAGAAATCCATTCTAAGTTAAAGGAAAAATGGAAGAAGAAAATCGAAGAATGGAGAAAAAGGATTGATTGTGATTACGATTGGGGGTGTGAAATATGCCCTTATCGAGAAGAATGCTATAAAATCAAACAAGTGTTAGTTTCTCGAGAAGAGATTTAAATTACATGAAAATAATAGATGAAATCAAATAATGGAGCTAAGAAACCCCCCACTTATAATTGCTATCACCGGAAAAGGAGGCGTTGGTAAAACAATTATAACTACACTAATTGCTAAAGCTATTTCTACATCCTATAAGTTTAAATTACTATTGATTGATGCAGATCCAACCCATCCACACCTAAGTAAAATGGTTAAATTAGTTCCGGAGGAAAGCCTCGAAAAGATAAGAGCTAATTTAATCGATACTACAATTGGTAAAAAGGAGGATATTCAATCGATAGCTGAATCAATAGATTTCAAAGTATATAATGCTATAAAGGAAAGTAAAGATTTTAGCTTGTTTTCTATTGGTCAGCCTGAAGGACCAGGTTGCTTTTGTCCTTCCAACGCTCTATTGCGAAAGGTTATTGAATCTATTTCAAAGGATTTTGATGTCGTATTGATTGACTGTGAGGCCGGCCTAGAGCAGATTAATAGGATGGTTATAAAATCAGTAGATTATGTAATAATTGTAACAGATATTTCTCTTAGGAGCGTAGAAACGGCATATTCGATAAGTCAAAGTGCTAAAAAATTTACAAATTACCGAAAAATCGGCGTTATTATCAATAGAGTTAAAGGAGACATTGCTAAAATCACAGATAAACTTAAAGAGCACAATTTAACTGTAATAACTTCGATTCCCGAGGATGAAATATTAACAAAATTTGATTTAGAAGGTAAACCAATAATCGATATACCCGATAAATCAGCAAGTTATCAGGTAATAAAAGATAACATTCATCGGATATTGGAATAATGGTAAATTGTTTTAAAAATTAGTTCGGTTATAAGTTAACAAGGCAATATTCTACAAATTTTAACGGTTCTAGAGCACAACCACCTGAATCCAATCCACCTAATTGTAGTAGTAATTCTTCGTCAATCTCATTTCCGTGAAGCCATAAATCCTTCAAAACCATTAGTGATTCTAAACCTCTTATAGCTTTAATAAAATTATTCCCTAGATCTAAAGTCTCTAAATTTTGGAGGGTTTCTAAACCTTTAATCGACGAAATTATATTGCTAGATAAAAATAGTTTATTTAGTTTAGTTAACGGATATAAACCACTAATTTCAGCGATTTTATTATCTTTCAAGTTAAGGACTCGCAAGTTTTTACATTTATCAAGCTTGTTAATTTTTTCAATTTGGTTTGCTGTTATCCACAGCGTTTCTAATTCAGTAAGATTCTCTAAACCTTTGATTTCTTGTATTTTATTATCATTAAGATACATTTCACTTAAATGTGTTAAATTATCAAGTCCTTCTATCTCCGAAATTTGATTTCCTGCTAGATTTAAAACATTTAATTTTTTCAACTTTTCCAATCCTTGGGTATTTGTGAGCTGATTTCCTGCTAACCATAAAACTTCTAAATTCTCCAAACTATTGAGACTTTCAATGTTTTCAATCATATTCCACGATAAATCTAATTTCTGGAGCGAGCTTAAACAATCTAAACCTTTTAAATGAGTAATTTGATTAGCTCTTAGATATAATTCTTTTAAATTAGATAACTGATCAAGCCCCTTAATTTCAGTAATCTGGTTAGAAGCTAAATGCAGAACTTTTAAATTTACTAAATTTTCCAACCCAGATATCTTTGATATGTTATTGCTTCCACAATTAAGAATTTCTAAATTTTGAAGCTGGTCTAAACCTGTTAGCTCTGTAAGTTCGTTAGAACTCAGTTCTAAATGATTGATATCAAGCTTATTTAATCCCTTAATGTCAGAAATATTTTCAATTTCAAGAAGACCAAGGTCTAAAAATCCATCTTTAACTTCGTATTTTTCGCCCTTGTATTCCACAGTTTCCATATATAACACTTGATATTATAATTTGGTATAATAATAATATGATATATCTGAGAATTATTATAAATTCTTTAAAATATATAGTTTTACCTTAAATTCCTTGCTTTTTTAAATATTAATAAAGCCTATTATCCACCTATATCTTATAAATTGAAGCTTTAAAACGAATCGAGTGCTTTAATAAGCGATTATAATGATTTTTTGTCTTAATTGTAGAACAAAAGCTAGTGGCTCAAAAGAAGGCTACTATTATTGTCATGTATGTGAAAAATTTACTAAGTTCTTTACACTAAGATTTAAGTGATAAGGAGCTTGTGTTATGCTTAAATGAATTACCCTTTGAAGAATGAAACAAATATAAAAAATTATAGATGTTTGTTGACAACCCCTGCAAGGGTTTTAGGGTAACGGTTCAAATTTTTTTAATTTTTTAGATTTTTGTTATCTCCATCATATAAATAGGATTCAATATTTTCGTCCATATTCCTTATCTCATCAATTACCAATGAAAACTCTTCAGGAGAAATCCCTTTTCTATAAATTAATTTGTTTGTTAAATCATAGTATTTCTCGTAAGCTTCTACAGAAGCAAAATTTTTTAATTTCGAACTAAAAGAGTACAGATTCGAGTAAACTTCTTTAAAATTACCACCTATTAGTTTCCTTTCTCCTAAAGTATCTGAAGTTACTTTTAACGATTCCTTGACTCGATTTAGATAAAATTTCATTCGTATCTTCTGGTCATTGATTTCAGTAGCTATTATTTTTGCCTTGTTTTGGTACTCTAAAAAGAATTGTTCATCTTCAAGCTTATCTGAGATTTTTAGTATTAGTTTGCATAAGGAAAATTTTTTTAATACATTATTTTCTTTTAGAAGGTTATTAACAATAATTGTTCTCTCGTTTTCTAACTCTTTTCTTTCTTCTCTTAGTTGATCTGAAATCTTTCCTCTCTGATTCCATACAGATTTTAAAAATTCTATCTGCTTTTCAATTAATACATTAGGATCTAATATTTTTCGGTGGGAAAGTACGATATCATTAATTTCTTTATCAAATTTTTCGAAATCTTCCGATTTAACAACCTCAACTGAGAACAACTCTTTATAATTTAAAATGATAGCTTTAAGTTTTGAACTTAACTTTTGAATTTCTTTTTTATCTTCTTCTTCAGCAATTAACACTAAGTCAATGTTGACTTCTCTGATCATAATTATAAAAGCTATTAAAGCGCCTAATCCAATTGTGTTTAATTCCTCACTACCTACATGTGCCATTTTAGAAGTAAATGTTTTTAACGCAGCAAAAAAAGAACCAAATAGGTCCATGTTAGAATCAATATCTGCTTGAAACTCTTTTTCATAAAGTAATTCTCCGGATTCATTTTGATAAAGAAATAAAAAGTAAAGCATATGTTTATCCTCTAAAGTTAAGTAATCGCTTTTTTAAATTTTCTTAAAACTAGTCCTCTTTTATGTAAAAAATTATTTTCTACTGTAATATAAATTTGGCTAGATAATATGATAATATACTATTTTTTTTTAAATATTAAGAAAAACATAAAATGTTTATTTTTTGTTTAGATAAACCTTAACTAATTTCTATTTTATAATAAGAACATTTTAAAATTCTATTCCTCTTACGATTAATATGAATGCTGTCGCTTGCAAAGAATGTGGTTATTCTTTCGAAAATAAAGAACCTGGAAAATATTATTGCCCTAATTGCTC
>JAHLWV010000173.1 GCA_019057735.1 Promethearchaeota archaeon
CGATACCGAAAAGTGTCCAACCCCAGGCTCCCCGCATAAAGGTAAGGGTAATAGGGGTGTAGCTCCCTGCAATAAGAAGATAGATTGTTGAATGGTCCAGAATTCTGAAAATATTTTTTATCTTTGGGTTTACAAAGCTATGGTAAAGAGTGGAAGATAGATAAAGTAAAATAAGCGTAGCTCCATATATACTGAAACTCACAATGCGCCAAGCATCACCGCGCTTACTGGCAAGAACTACTAAAATTACCAGAGCAGCAATACTTAAACCAATTCCAACACCATGAGTAATGCTGTTGGCAATTTCCTCACCTAAACTTTGAGTTTTTAAAGAATGACTTTCTTTTTTTAGATTATTCATTTGATGATATTTGCCCATCTTTATTTTATAGTTAATCTGTTGATAAAAAAACTTTTTCAATAAATTGTGTTTATGTTAGAATTATAGCATATCATATAGTCAAATAATACTGACAAGTCAGCGATCCGTCAAGATTTTATTTAGTTTATTTTTAATATTAGTTCTATATCTAAATAAGGAGAATGCCGAGACTTATGGAATATGGTTTAATTTTATTAGGAATAATTTGTACTATTATAGGAGTAATTGGCTGTATTTTCCCCACAATTCCCGGGCCTCCTCTTAGCTATGCGGCTCTTATATTGCTTCAATTTGCTAAAGAAGAACCTGTTTTTAGTAAAAGCTTCTTAGTCAGGTTTGCTGTTTTTACTATTATAGTCTCCTTGATAGATTATTTTCTCCCTCTACTGGGAGCAAAATTATACGGTACTACCAAATACGGAATCTGGGGAGCAATAATAGGGATGATAGCCGGTATCATCTTCTTTCCTCCTTTCGGAATGATTTTAGGTATATTTATCGGTGCAATTGTAGGAGAGCTTATTGCCGGTAAAGAAAATTCAATGGCCCTGAAAGCGGGACTGGCTACTTTTATCGGAAGCATTACAGCAGTTTTTATTAAATTGTCTTTGTCTGTTGTAATGGCTTTTTATTTTTTTATCTACCTCTTTAAAGGCTAAAAAAGAAGGAGAAAAAAAGGAAATAAGATGTTTATTCTGGAAACTGAAAAGTTGAAATTAATTCCCCTTGATGCTCAGAATTTGAGATGGTCAATCGAAGACCGGCAGAAGATGGAGCGGAATTTGGGAGTAAAAATTACTGATACGGAACTGGAAGAACCGGTGAAGAAAGCCATGAGGACTTCTCTTAAGATGGTTTTAGAAAATAAGAAAGATTATCTTTGGTTTACCAGTTGGGAAATAGTATTAAAAAAAGAAAACAGAATAATAGGGGGATTGTGCTTTAAAGGCTGTCCTGATGAAAAAGGGAGAGTTGAAATCGCTTATGGAATGCAGGATGAATACAGATGCAAAGGATATATGACAGAAGCAGTAAAAGAATTGATAAATTGGGCTTTTAGTTTTAATAATGTTACCGAGGTTATTGCTGAAACAGAAAAAGACAATTTTCCATCCTATAGAGTTTTGGAAAAAGCTGGGATGCAAAAATACGAAGAAAAAGAAAAGATGTTTTGGTGGAGAATAAATAAGATTTAAAAAAAATTTATGAGTAGATATCAAATTAATGTTATAAAATGAATACAAAAGAGGAGGGCGGAGAAAATGATAATTAAAAATTTTAAACAATTTAAAGGTCAACATTGTGAAACAACTGTAACAGGCAGCTTGCTTTATCATCTTGGAATTAACTTATCCGAGCCCATGCTTTTTGGATTAGGCGAGGGATTGAACTTCATTATCTGGAATATGAAAACAATGGATTTCCCTTTCATCGGGGGAAGGATAAAAACAGATTTATTAACCCAAAATATTACCAGACACCTTAACTTGAAATTGAATGTTTGGGAAACATCTTCGTTGAAAAAAGCCTGGGAAAATGTAAAAGAAAACATTGATGCGGAAATTCCCGTGGGAATAAAGATGGATTGCTATCATCTGGATTATTTTACTAATAAATTTCACTTTGCCGGCCATTATGTGGTAATGTACGGATATGATGAAAATAGTGCTTATCTGGCTGATACCATTCAACAAGGCGGATTGGTTAAAACCTCTTTAAAAAACTTTGAACTGGCCAGGAATGAAAAAGGACCTATGTCATCTAAAAATCTTTCTTACACCATTGGAGACACCAATAAAAAATATGACCTGAAGAAAACAATTCCGCAGGCTATGGGTAATAACGCAAAAAATTATTTGAATCCTCCCATACAAAATATTAGCTATAAGGGCATCCTAAAAACCAGTAAAGAAATAATAAAATGGTTTAAGCGAAGTAAAGATGTTGAAGGGGATTTTAAAACAACTGCAATGTTAATGGAAAAAGCCGGCACCGGCGGTGCGCTGTTTAGAAATCTTTATAGAGACTTCCTAAAAGAAAGTTATCAAAAAACAAAAATAGAAGAAATAAATGAATCCTATAAAATGTTTGTCGATATCGCCCGGCTGTGGAGAGCAGTTTCAAAATTGTTTATAAAAGCAGGAGATACGAAGGATATTGAATATATCTATAAGGCTTCTGAAATATTAGTAGAATTAGCGGATAAAGAGAAAAGAGCAATGAGTATTTTGTTAAATGTTTGTCAGGGGTAGGTTTTTAATAAGGTTTACTTAATTCAGGAGAAAGATTATATCCTTGAAATTTTTATGCTTTTATGATAAAAAGTAATTAGAAAAATTATTATTTTTAATAAAATACTACAAAGGGCATTTGATAATTTTAGATATAAAATAATTATATTTATGGAGGATTAAGGCTCTATGCTTAAGACGCATAATGTAATTAATTTTTTGGGAATCATAACATTTATATTATTATGCCTGACGTTCTTTCTTGGTATCACTCAGATTTCATATAATTTACACATAATTATAGGAGGGGTAGCCTTCTTATTCTTATGCCTTCATGCGGGATTTATTGTACGGCTTAATTACAAAAGAAAAAAAAGGAGGTGAACACAGTGAAAAAAAATATAATTTTTTTATTTTTACTTATTATGTGTCTATTTCTCCCCACACAAGCATTTTCTCATCCGGCTAGTAAAGTAATCTTATCGGTAGAAGGCAATATACTTCAGGTTACTGTTCAACATAATGTTGGTAACCCTCAAACTCATTATATTAATAAAATAATTGTAACCTTGAACGAGAAGAAAATTATCACACAGTTATTTTTTCTGCAAACAGACAACACGCAAAAGGTTTCTTACATCATACCTTCCCTGAAATCGGGAGATACAATTACCGTTGAGGCCAGTTGTAATAGAGGGGGTATTCGTAAGGGAACTATAACTGTTCAGCCAGTCGCTCTTTAGATGTAAGTCAATAGCAAAAATATAATACTAATGTAGACTTTCTTCCACGCCTCCGACGCGTTAACCGGCCGGTTATTTAGCAGCTTGGGCGGCATAACTTTCAAAGATAAGATTATTATTTTTTAATAGATTACTATTATAAAGTTAATTTATAATGTTGGATTAATTAAATGATTGTAACCCAAAAAGCATACAAAATAGTAATATAGGGACACGATGCATCGTGCCCACAGGAGAAATTCTATGCCAGATAAACTCTCTGCAAATATGTTATATAATTATGTCAAATGTCCTCACCGTTTAACCCTGGATCTTTTTGGAGATTATTCAAAACAGGACCCAATCAGCGCATTTGTAAAATTATTATGGGAAAAGGGCACTGATTTTGAAAAACAAGTAATAGAAAACCTACAGATACCATTCTTAGATTTACACTCCTACTCAAGAATTGAAAAAGAAAAACGAACCAAAGAAGCCATTGATAATGGCGTAGAATTAATATATAGTGGTCGGATAAGTGCAGGAAACCTAATCGGCGAACCCGACCTTTTAAGAAGAAGCGGTGATGGATACATTAGTGGTGATATAAAAAGCGGTTCTGGCTTAGAGGGAGAAAATGATTTATCCGAAGGCAAACCAAAGCTCCACTATACAGTCCAGCTTGCCCTCTATACCGACATCCTGGAAAGGCTCGATGTATCGGCAGGCAGAAACCCCTTTATTTGGGATATTCATGGACGAGAAATTGAGTATGATTTAAATTCATCCCAAAGCACACGAAAACTAGAATCCTGGTGGAGTAAATATCAAAACTGCCTGGAAGCAGTTAGTAAAATAGCTAACTATGATTTAAAAACATTACCTGCTTACTCAGGAACATGTAAGTTATGTCAATGGCGAACCTATTGCCTCAAATGTTTAAGAAAAGCTAATGATTTAACCTTGATACCTGAATTAGGACGTTCAAAAAGAGACGTTATGATTAACCATTTAGGCTCAGTTGCTGAATTAGCTCAAGCTAATCTAAACCAATTTCAAAAAGGGAAAAAGACTATTTTCCCAAGAGTGGGTAGAGGTACCCTGGAGAAATTTCAAGAAAGAGCAATACTTTTATCAAAAAGTGGCTCTAAACCCTATTTGAAAAGTCAAATCACCTTGCCAGATGCCCCCACTGAATTATTTTTCGATATTGAAACTGACCCGATGAGAGATATCTGTTATCTGCATGGATTCTTGGAACGTCGTAATGGGGATAACAGCAGCGAGCGATATGTTGCTTTCTTCTCCGACCAACCAGATGAGCAAGAAGAAAAACGAGCTTTTAGTCAAGCTTGGGAATTTATTCAAAAATCAATGCCCTGTGTAATTTATTATTATTCACCCTATGAAAAAACCCAATGGAAAAAATTACAAGGAAAATATCCGGAGATAATGTCCGAAGACGATATAGTAAAAATGTTTAATCCCGAGTATGCAGTAGATCTCTACCTTAATGTAGTAAAGAAAAAAACAGAATGGCCAACCAATGATTACTCAATTAAAACTTTAGCTTCCTATCTGGGATTTCGCTGGCGTGATGAAAGTCCATCTGGCGCTGAATCTATTGAATGGTATCATCGATGGGTAGAAACTGGTGATGTAAACATAAAAACAAGGATTCTCAAATACAATGAAGATGACTGTATCGCCACACGTGTCTTATTGGATGGCATTTGTTCGTTGCCTTTATCAAAATAGTCGCCAATATATATTCAGGCACAATTAATCTAATTTATACGATCCTTTAACAAGAAGGTTTACATCTTTCGTGGAGTAATTGTTCCTTTATAATTTTAATTATAATAAAAATTTCCAAAAAGAATTTAGTCAGGAAAGTATCCCGCTAATCTTTACTGCGGTATAGGCCAGAAGAAGGGATAGAATACTGTTTAAAATGATTTTTAATTTTAGGTGATGCAAATATTGGTTAATAATTGTCCCGAATAAAGACCAGGTTAAAAGAGCACAGAGACCTATGAGGGCAAAGCTCAATGAGAATAGGATAATGTAGAGAGGATTACCAATAAGTGGATTTAAGAAGACC
>JAHLWV010000174.1 GCA_019057735.1 Promethearchaeota archaeon
TCAAATGGATCACACAATTGTACTTTTTGGGATACGAAATGTCAAAGATTAAAAAAAAATTTGAATTAGTTTACATAATGCAATCTGATTTTAATAAACAATAAAATAAAAAATAAAATTTTAAAGAGGAATTGTTAAAATGGCTGAAATTAAAAACATAGTTATGATAGGCGCCGGTTTAATGGGTCATAACGCCGCTCAAATCTTTCTAATGGCGGGTTACAATGTTACATTAGTCGACATCAAGGACGAATTTATTGATGCTGGTGCAGTTAAAATTGAGGAAGGTTTAAAAAAGCTTGAAGCGAAGGGAAAACTAGGTGAAGATATTTCTGCTGCTAGTCTGTTTGGAAATTTAAAAACATCTATAGATCTTGCAAGTGCAGTAAAAGACGCTGATTTTGTTGTTGAGGCTGTTGTCGAAAATATGGATGTAAAAAAGCAGGTATTTAAAACTTGCGACGAAAATGCACCACCGCATTGTATATTAGCAACGAATACATCAACAATGAGCATTACTGAAATCGCTAGCGCAACAAACAGGGAAGATAAAGTGATAGGTATGCACTTTTTTAATCCACCGATTCTTATGCGATTAGTTGAAATAATAGCAGGTGAAAAAAGTTCCGATGAGTCTATGGATATTGGTGTTGAAGTGAGCAAGTCATTACCGTGTTTAAAAGGAAAAAGATTTGTTCCAAAAGTCTTGAAAGATCGTCCAGGGTTTATTGTCAACCGTTTAAATGCACCCGTTCAAATTTATCTTAATTGGGTATTTGATCAAGCGGCTGAAAAAGGAATACCATGGGAACAAATAGATGCTGACGCTGCTGGTTTAATGCCAATGGGACCTTGTGAACTCGCAGATTATGTCGGAATTGATACCATGTTTCATGTAGGTAATTATTACGCAGAAACACTATCTCCTGATTTTAAACCAGGAAAAGTTCTTACAAAGATGGTCGAAGAGAATAAACTCGGAAGAAAATCGCCTCAAGGATTCTTCGATTGGTCAGCAGGCAGACCTAAAATAGATAAGTCTCAAAAAGCAGGATTATTTAGCGTTGAAAATTCCATGGCAATAATGCTAAACGAAGGTTGTCGCCTCTTAGACGAGAAGGTCGTTGCGGGATTCAAAATTATTGACGATGCGAACATGGCAGGGATGAATACTCCTGGACCTTTTGGTGGTGGTAAAAATCAATATGAGAAGTGGTCAAAACTTCTAGAGGAATTAGCAGACAAGACTGGCAAAGAATACTTTAGGCCCTGTGAGTTAATGAAGTCTGGTGGCTTCGTTAAAATGCGAAAGTAAGTGCAAATTATAGACATAAATCAAACTTTTTTTATTTTTTTTTTCTTTTCTCTTATTTGGTTATGTAATTTTGTTGCTTTCAAAAATCCAGCAAAATTATGAAAATGAAAAATTTGAAAGTTTTTAATTAGTAAAGAATTACTACTAAATATTCATAAAACAAAATTAGAAGGATCTTAAAAGAGGTTAGTAAAAATGTCTGTAAAAGAATTTGAACATCTTAAAATCGAATGGCCTACAAAAACCAACGATCAAGGTGAAATTGTTCGAGAAGGAACCATAGATGGAAATTATGCGGTAATTTCTATTAATAGACCAGATAGATTAAATGCTCTAACGGAACAAACAGTCTCTGAAATTTCAGGAGCATTAAGGATGATGGAAATTGATGGAAGCGTTCGAGCAGTAGTTTTAAGAGGCACTAAAGACTTCACTAAGAAACCTGCGTTTTCCGCTGGCGCTGATTTAGCAGCTGCTTTTAGTCCTGGGCTTAAACCTAATGTTTCTTGGCACATGGCGTTAGCAATGAGAATTAGGCATCGAGAATATGATGAACTTGAACAATTTTCAAAGCCTTTAATCGCCGCAGTTGACGGTTTTGCCTTAGGTGGTGGTTGTGAATTAGTACTTTGCTGTGATCTTGTAATTGTATCTGATAGATCGAAACTTGGCCTTCCAGAAATTAAACGGGGCATTTTCCCTGCGAATGGAGGTGTTACTCGTATGGCAGAAAGAATTGGAACGAATAGAGCGTTACAAATGGCTATGACTGGGGAACCTATTGATGGCCAAACCGCAGTTGATTGGGGATTAGCTAATTGGATTGCCCCAGCGGGAGATGAGTTTGAAAAGCTCGTTCATGAGAAAGCTAAATGGTTTGGAGAAGCTCCTACTACAGCATTGTTTGTAATTAAGAAATGTGTTAAGTTTGGGACTAGGAACGTTCAATTAGGGACAATTATGGAGCAAATGGGTTTTGGTATCAATCAAATGTCTCACGATGCAAAGGAAGGTATAATGGCTTTTAACAGAAAAGTTAAATGTCCAAAATGCGGCGGTAAAGGTAAATTTGAGGACGGAACAACATGCGATTTCTGTAAGGGCAGAAGAAAGATTAAAGATTCCCCCCATTTCACAGGGATGTAATCTATTTTTTTTTTTCCTTTTATTTTTATTTAAAATTGATTTCTAACTACTTCCTATAATTTTATAAGCTATTCTAATTATAAAAATAGTAATGGGAGGTATCGAAGTTATAGAAGAAATAAACGATGGAAATCTCTATCTTCGCAAAATTTCTAAAGAAGATATTGCTTTTTTCTTTCAGAGTTTGAAAAATAAGGATATGACAAATTATCTATCGCTTGGACCTTTATTGTCGTACGAACATTCAAAAAGATTAATAAAAAATTATTTAAAATCTTGGGAAAAATACCTTCAGTTTAATTATGTAATAGAATTAAGGGAAAATCAAAAAAAAACTAGAATTGGTTCTGTTAGTCTATGGAATATCAACTGGTTTCATCAACGTTCCAGAATTGGTATATGGATTCTCCCAACATATTGGGAACGTGGAATAGGTACGAAAACTTTAACTTTGATAAAGATTATCGGATTCAACCATTTGAACCTGAACAGAATTGAAGCCCATATAGCTATGGAAAATGAGAGATCGATTAAAATGTTTAAAAAATCTGGTTTTATTGAAGAAGGCACCTTGAAAGCATACCTTAATATCACCGGAGAGTTCCAAGATGCTCTCTTGGTAGCTTGTTTTAAAAACTAGGATATACTTGGGTTTAGTTGGTAACCTCGTAAAAATCCTTTCGATTTTACAATTTTATGTATATCTAAAGAAAACGACTTAAATTGTGAAAAATTTCCATTAAAATTGATCAATTCTTTTTTGAATTTTGCTAAGAACTGATCAAAGAGTTTAACAGCAATACGATCAAGATTTCTTTTTTTCTGTTTTTTACTATCTACTCTACTATCGCACTTAAAAATTAGATGAAAATTAGATGGAGGATGAGTATAAAAGTAAAATACGCTCTTGTTCATCCTTAATGTATTCAAACTTTCTTTAAATCCATATTTTGTAAATCTGCATATCTGGTCGAAATAACTCGCAATTAAATGATAATTTTCATCCTCATTTGAACTACCACTAAAACTATGGAAAAATATGGGAATACCTTCATCATTCAATATAATGATCTTTTGGATCAATTTCCTTCCAAAAAATATATTCTTATTGTACTATTTATATGTTCGTTAAAAAAATAAGGATTAGTCTGTATTAATTAAAATGGTTATTAACACGAAAATAAAAGTGGGTTGTTCCGTTAAAATAAGGACGTTTATAATTTTATGCGTTTTTTTGTTATGCTTTTTTGGTTTTGATTACTTCTACAATCTCCTTAAAAACTAGTAAGGAATTATCATAATCTTCCGTTGCTAAAGCCCCAATTGCTAGTAAATTTAATTTTTTAACCCTATTTGCAATCTTTTCAACTTCTGCTCCCAACTTTATTTTTTTTTCCAGTAAATTTATATATTCATCAAATCTTTCAACATTTTTGGTTTTGCCTATAAATCGGGAAATTTTAATAATTTGGCTGATGTTGTCTATAGCTTGTTTAAAATGATTACGAGTGATATTATCCTTGATAAGATCTTCTAAAACTTTTAGTTCGTCTTCTAATTTGAGGTATTTACTTTCAGCTTCAAGAATATATATCTTCTTTGCTTCAATTTCTTTATTGTGTTCCGTAAAACCCTCCTTTTCTAAATATTCGATTTTTGAGTCGAGAATTCTTTTCGCTTTATCAAATTCGTAATTTTCTGTTAATCTTGATACTTCATTTAAATCTTTTTCAATAATTTCATTAAGAACATATCTTTTCCTTAATTCTAAATACATTGTTTCGGAAGTTTCCCACATTTTAAGGATACGGCTATTAGAGAGTTTTTTTAACAGCACTTTCGCTTTTTCTAATGTCTCTCCCGCTAAAGAGAGATTGTTGGTACTAACATAACTATTAAATTGTATTTCTAATGGTTCCAACTGCCTAATCAAGTTTTGTTCTCTTGTTATAAATTCGTTCCATATTTTTGAATCTCTTGATAGAAACTCGTTTACATTACTAAAAGAATTCAGATCAATTTTTTTTTCATAATATTGCTTAAATGTCTGGACTAAATCATGAGCTCCTTCAATGTCTCCTTTTCCTACAAGCTTATAAAATTCTTTTTCTAAACTTTCGAAATCATCCCTGATTGCGAAATATTTATGCTCTTCTTTAGCTTGTTTATAAAGATTAGCAATATATTCACCTTCTTCTCTAACAACAGAATATAACCTAGCATTTTCTGCAATATCCATTATCGCTTCAGCAATTTTTATAGCCTCGTCGAATTTTCCCATAAGATAGTGATTATTCGCAATCACTTTTAACTCGTCAATTTTAGATAAGACCTCTAGTTTTTTTTTATTATCCTCTCCTTCATCAGGATTATAATTAATGATCATTCACCAGCTTTTTGCGAGTTATTTAATTCTAAACTTTGTACAATTTCTTCATAAATTCTTAGAGCATTAGAAAATTCTCCAATTTTTATGGATTCTAGGGCGGATTCACTCAACTTTTTTAAATTGTTGTAAAACTCATTTTTGATTCTGTTATATTTGGCTTCCAGCATACCAATTTTGGCTTTAATTCTTAAATCAAAGTATTTTAGACTTGATTTTTGGATGGTAGCAAGAAATTTTTTAGTTTGTGTTAAAAATATTATGTTCCTGCTCTCACCCATTTTTTCAGAAAATTTATCGATATCCTTTAAAATTTTATCTTGCTCGATTTTAAGCTTATAAACCATATTTTCTTCTTTCAATATTAACTGTTGAGCTAACGGTATGGAAGAGAGTTCATATTTATCTGCGTATTTTTGTTTGAATTCTTCAACCACAGTACGAGCTTCTTCATAGTTGTCTGCTTCTACTAATTGATTAAATTTTTTAGTTTTTTCCTTACAGACTTGCTCAATTTCGTTAAGAATTTCACTTGCGCGGGCTCTTATGTGCGCTTCATTGATAAAATTGATTTGATCTTGTTC
>JAHLWV010000175.1 GCA_019057735.1 Promethearchaeota archaeon
ACTCAGAATCATTATAATCTATTTTTCCAATTGTTAGATAATACCCAATTCTTGCCTTATAGGCTGGACTCATGGTTTCTTTCTGAGATGCTTGAAGTGTTCCACAATCGAACCTACACATGTTTGGACAAAGCATACAATTTACTAAGTTCTTAACATCAGCTTTATAATCCCCTTCAGGAAAAAAGTTCTTATCACGCATTCGAAAACTTTTCATAAACACTTTTTTGGTATCACGATCCATTTTTTGAATGATTGGACCCATCCATTTATATTTCTTTAAAATCTCAGCCATTTAATTCTCACCTCTTTCTTTCCAAGGACTTTCATAAATTTTCCCTGGATTTAAAATATTATTGGGATCAAGTAGTTTCTTAATACTTTTTAAAGTATCAAAAGATTTTCCCCATTCCACTGGCATCCACTTAGATCTATTGATTCCAACGCCGTGATGGTGCCCAAATGATCCACCGCAATCCTCTACCGTTTTAACAACCGTATCCCATACTTCTTGGTAAAATTCAAGGTCGGTTAATTCTTTTGGAGGAACTCCAGCAAAAGTAAAATAAAATCCTACTCCATTAGGATAAAAGTGTGATACATGGGCAGTTATCATTACAATACCTTTCACTTTTTTTGTAGCTTCTATTACAGAATGATACATGTCCGCCGCTTTATCCCATAGAAATCCAATTTCAATGGTATCGAAAACCATTTGAAAGGTTGGAGTTGATGATGTATCTGTTACTTTAAATCTAGTTTCAAACCAGTGCTCAACTGGTTCTTCGCCACATTCAACGCCATTATTCTTCTCGCATGTCTCTTTTGTAATTTGTTCTTCAAGATCGACGAGCCTTCCGATACCTTCGCAAATAAATACAACCATAACCTTGTCTTTAGCTTCTTCTATATGACCAAAATGTCTGTATGTTTCATCAGCATCGTAAATTCGTATAACTGCGGGAAAAATTTGTTGTCTTAATATTTGTCTCGTAGCTTCTAAAGAATCCTCAAAAGTTGGGAACGCGTAAGATATGTACGTTCTTTTTTCAGGGTAGGGCCAAATTTTTAGCGTTGCTTTTGTTACTATTCCCAGCGTACCTTCTCCCCCAATAAAAAGTTTGTCAAATTGAGGACCTGTTGACGCTCTTGCAATTGGTTTAAAATTTATAATATCTCCTTGAGGTAAAACGATTTCCATACCCATAATGATATCTTCGATTTTACCATATTTTGTTGAGAATTGTCCCGCTGCTCTATGAGCTATCCAACCTCCCAATGAAGACGTGTAAAGAGATTGCGGTATATGACCTGTAGTGTAACCTTTATCGTTTAAAAATCGCTCTAAATTCATGCCATTTATTCCAGTTTGAGCTGTAACAGTTAAGTCTTTGTCGTTTATGTCTAAAATTTTGTTAAATTTCTTCATGTCTATAATAATTCCACCGCGTATTGCCATAGCTCCTCCTACAACGCCAGATCCTTCAGCATATGGTATAACTGGTATTTTTTCTTTGTTTGCATATTTTAAAATATCAGATATCTGTTCAACAGTTTCTGGCCAAGTAATAATATCCGGTAAACTAGCTATTTTACCTTGAAGCGTCCAATTAAAACCGATAAGCGTAGAATCCTTAGTATAGGCTAATATATCAATAGGTTCAGTAGACACATTCTGTTTACCTATTATTTCTGCTAACTTAGATTCGGACTTCGCTTTATTTTTAATAATATTCCGATCATTCTTATAAATCAATTCGAATTCGTCTAACTTCATGTAATTATTAAACCCCTTCTAGTTTTATAATCTAATTAAATGAAAAGAGATAAATTAAAATTTCTACTTTCAAAAAACAGAATTTTTCAATTTTAATGAGTATTGAGACTGATTTTTAATATTGGGCATTTCCAGTAATACGATTAATCTTCAAATGCCGAAATCTTGCTTGAACCCTATTTATTTCAGAACTTGATGATAACTTCTCAACAACTTCAGGAGGAAATAAATATTTAGCCATTTTAAGAATCATCTCTTGCGTTTCAATGCAATTAAATAATTTTAAATTTTCAAATGAGTAAAGTAACTCAGATATGAGATCGAAATTGGTATCTTCTGAGATTTCAAGAAGCTCTAAGTTTCTATAAATTCTCGATATAATACTCTCTAACAAGCCGAATTCTTTCAATTTCCCTAATGTATTTCTCATATAATTACAAAATACGACGTAATACGTCGCTTCAGAGGACACAAAGCCGTCTCTAAATTGTTTAATTCCCTCAGGAGTTATTCTTTGCTCTAATTCTTCTAATATAGCATATATATTTTCGTCGACATTTCTTGCATGAATAAAACTATAAATTTTCAAAATAACAACTAACTGCGAGGTTTCTAGGTTTTTCAAATATGATGATTCAAAAAATTTCGGATCTGTCTCAATTAACTTATTAAGCTGCTCATTTGTAAGCCAGAGCTTCATGGATTGTGTCGATTTTAAGAGGTAATACACTCCATCAGTTGCTTGCATTAAGGGGGCTTCAAATTCGTCGATCCCTTCTTCGTACAAATTCAATAAAAACTCTTTAACCTTCTTTTTATCCAATTTAATGTTTAACTGCTCAGATAAGTACAACCCGCAATAGTAAAGATCCGGATTTCTCAAAGTAACTAAAGGTATAGTAATTAACCATTCATCCATATTGTTCGAAAGATAGTTTTTTATATGAGTGAAATCAAATTTTTTTTCTAAGTGGAAAATGCTAATGATTCGATAGATTATGTAAAGGAGTTGTAATTTTTCCTTTGGATCTAGCAGATCCTCTAAAAGCTCAATTTTTCTTCTATTTATTTCTAATTTCTTTTCAAGGTTATCTTGTATTTGAAGATACTTTTTTAAATGTTCTTTCTTCTCCGGATATTTATTTATTAAGTCTTTTAAATTTCTTAATTCCACAATAAATTCTAAACTCAAAAAGTTAGCTGATTTCAAATTTAGCATGAATTGGGTTACATCATTAATGTCGACTAAATAGTCAACTATTTTCTCTAAAAAAATCTCGTAAATTATTGGAGCTAATTTTAAATCATATAATTTATGAATCGAAGAGAAGCAACCATTATCAGTTTGACAAATGTTAATAAAAGGATCCATAAAAGCATGCTCTAATTCTTCTTCTTCAAATCCCATTTTCAGTAAATTATTTTTGATGATTTCTAAAAGTTTAGGAAAAGAATTCTCTAAATCGTCAATGCTTAATTCATTTGTTTCAATGAATGCATTGATCTTTTCATGAAAAAATTGGTCTAACCTGTTAAAAAGAGAATCCTCGTTGTCTAAGTATAAGCTAGAAATATTCAACAACCCTTGAAAAATCATCAAAAAACACCGAAAATTTACATTAAGTAAAAGTTATTGATAGAAACACTATATTTAATAACATATTGTAAGAACAATAATTAATACTTTTTTATTATAAATTAAATTGTAATAGCAGTACGTTTTGAGAAATTGATGAATGAAAATTTGCTTTGAAATATAATATAAAATGATATTAGCTTCTTATGTCTTTAATATAGGATTTATAATTTTAACTCGTAATAAAAATCCTTCAATAAAAATAAAGATTTAACCATTTGAATTTTTACCTTACTGGATACTTAAAATTTGAAAAAATTACTTCATAAAATTTAAAATTTAAAAAAAATCTACTATTTATATAAGAAAATTTTTAAGGCAAAGATGAAATTATGACATCAAATATATTTGGTACATCAGGTATAAGAATGGTGTTCCAAAATTATAGCGAAACGGATCTCATGTTTACGCCTCAAATGGCTTTAGATGTGGGATTGGCGTTAGGTACATATTTAAAAGGTGAAGGAATCGTTGTTATTGGGAAAGATATTAGAACTTCTGCATTACCAATAGAATATGCATTAATTTCGGGGATTTTAAGTACGGGATGCAATGTGAAAACATTAGGAATTGTAACCACGCCCACATTAGCAATGTCTCAACGATTTTTGGATGCGAATGCTGGAGTCATGATTACTGCGTCTCATAATACACCCGAATATATTGGATTAAAATTTTGGAATCCTTCTGGTATAGGGTATTCCCACGAGCAAGAAGAAGAAATATCGCGAATATATGACGAGAAGGATTTTCTTGATATTAAATGGGATCAAATTGGAAGAGTTACGCAGGTTAATGATATTAACGATAAACACATTTCAGAAATAATGAATCTTATAGGATTTGATGGGAGTAATCTTAATGTTATCGTTGACCCCGGAAACGGAGCGGGATGTGAAATTGTTCCTAAACTATTAAGTGCTTACAAAGTAAATATCATTACAATCAATGCACAAATGGATGGTAAATTCCCTGGAAGGAATTCAGAACCTAGCGAAAAAAATTTAATTCAGATTTCCAAATTTTTGAAAATATCAACACAAGAAGATATTGGAATAGCGCTAGATGGGGATGCTGATAGAGTTATTTTTTTAGATGAAACTGGTGAAATTGTCGATCCAATTAGATTATTAACACTCATGGCAAAATATTATATCCAAAATAATAAAAATAACCTTTCTATGAATGATATGAAAGTATCTACGCCTGTAAACTCATCTAGTTTAATTGACGACGTGTTACAACCGCTAGGTTGCGAGGTATTAAGGACTGAAGTCGGAGATATTCAAGTAGCTCAAGCTTTACATGAAAATGGGGGATTTTTGGGTGGAGAAACCTCAGGTACTTATATTTGGCCCAGCTTCCATTTAGGACCAGATTCAATAGTCACAATTGGAATAGTATTGCAAATGATGGTCAAAACAGGAAAAAGTTTAATAGAATTATTGAAAGAAATTCCAAAATATCCCTATTACCGTAAACAATTTCAGCTTATAAAAGATATTCCCTTTACTGATGAAATAAACCAAAAAATTATTACTGAGATGAAAGAGAGCTTCGATTCTATGGGAAAAAAATTAAAATCTACCAATAAAATGGATGGTTGTAGATTCGATTACGATAATGGATGGATTTTAATAAGACGTTCAGGAACAAGCCCATATTTAAGAATTTCTGGCGAATCTAGTATCGATATTAATCAATCAATTGAGATGAATAAAATAGCAGAAGAAAAAATGAAGAAATTAAATTTAATATAATACTTTTGCTAACATTTATTATTTTATTTGAAGTTAACTGCTTCTAAATTCTATTTCTATTCCCTTTTTGTTGAGCAATTCTTTATTAGCAAGGAGTTCTCTACCAGCGATTTTGTCTAATATATAAGTTAGGTTACCCCCATTTTTTGAATAAATTTGTCCATAAGAAATTGGAATATCGGAGGTTGGATCATTTAATAACGATTTGGTAACTGACTCAACTTTACGTTCGCCATTA
>JAHLWV010000176.1 GCA_019057735.1 Promethearchaeota archaeon
AATAAAAGTTTAATTTTATGAGTTAATTACAATTTTGCTCCACAATAAGCACAATATACTGCGGTTCCATCGCGTTTTACTGAGGTTCCACAGTTAGAACAATAGATTCCTTTCTCTTGAGTTGGTGATTGGTTGGAAGTTGTAACTTCTATATGTTTTGCCGCGCCAGTTTTAGTAGAGAATTTACCTCTCAATTCTCCCCTTGCTTTGAGATCTAATACTATTGCTCGAGCATCTTTAGTTGTTATCCCTGTGTTAGTAGCGATTTGTTCAATCGATGCCGTAGGATTTTCTTCAAATTCGAGCTTAACAATGTTTCTTAACTTGCTTCTGCTTGTAAGCTTATAAATTTGGCTCGATATTATTGATAATCCAATCGCAATCCAGATAAATCCAAACCACCACCACCAGTTAAAAATATTCTCAAGGAGAGTATTAAATCCCCAATAAAGAAACATACCGGCTATGATGAGAGAACAGATGCTAAAACCTTCCGAATATTGGTTTGATTCATATTTCATGATTTATCAAATTTACATTTATAATATTCAATAATTTTATACAAATAATTCTTACAATATCAAAATGGATGCAATATATATGAGTTAAAGAGACCAATATTTAATTTTTCCTTCTAAAATAAAAATTTGCGTCCTAAGGAGGATTTACTGACTGATTTATGATTCTAAAAACATCTTTCACTTCGACTTGGTCTTCAGTTAGAAGGATTACCAAATGTTCAAGTATTTTGATTGAAAGGATATAATAATTATCAGAATGAGTTATATTAAAATCTGGACTGTGAAGCCCTATACCTTCGGCAGTTTCTTCTGCTAATTCATAGAGCTGAGAGATATTTAGTGAGATCGAGGCTTTGTTAAACTCGTCCTCATTTATATATGATTTCATAATTACTCCATTCAAAGAGGAAATCAAGATGAAGTAAACTGACGGTCCTAAATCATTTACTAAATTGTTTAGAATTGAATCTAAATCTATTGTCAGCGTCATTTAATTATTTTATAAATTTGAATTATAAATATGTTTGGGTAAGATTAATTAAGAGTACTAGTATCTCGTATAGTTTTTTTTTATATCTTAAGATGAACTGACTATAAACAGAAATATTTATCTATTACAGGATCGAAACGATTAAATTGGGTTAGATCTCCATTAAAATTTTTTAGGCTATTACTGAATTGGTCTAAGAATTCTTCTGCTATTAACTCTACATATCGAGCAAAATTGTCAGATTTAGGCGAGTGATCAACAAGATACGCAAAAATTATATCTTCTTTAACAAAGATGAGAAATCGGTCATTTTTTAAATTTATAGATTGAAGCGTATCTTCGGAATTTTTTCCGATAACCTCATTTGAAAACATTAAAATAGCTGAAAGAAAACCTCCAATTTGAATGTGATTTTCTAATATTGATGTTTTATCGTCTCTAATTTTGGTGTATAAAGTATGCCCAGTCGTGCTAACTACAAAAAGAGCAGATAACCCTTCAAAACTAGGAATCATTTTATTACAGACTTTATTAATCACAGATAAGGATGCATTAGAACAATATAATTGGGCTAAAGTTCTTGAAACTGAACACATATCATCGTAATTCGTAAGAGTATCCTTTTCCATGACATAGAAAATTGCGATGCTTTCCCTGCCAAAAGAATAGAAATGAATAGAAACAGTGAAAATTCCAAGAAGATCAATCAATTTTCCCTCTTTCTTGTCTAAAATATCAGAACGGTAAAGTTTAATTAAATCCTTCATAAGAGAACGGCTAATTCCTTTATTGTATATTAAATTAGAATTTCTTTCAGTTATCGAAACTATTCCAACGCCCAATATATCCATTGCGGCTGGAGTGTCCAATAATTCCTGATGGCCTTTCTCTAATACTATCATTTTTTATTTTTATATTATTTTTTGTGGTAAAATATTTTAATTTGAAACAAAAAAATCGCATTAACATAATATTTGAGGTAAAAATACTATTTAAGTGTTTGTGTTTTGTTATAAAAAATTTCTACAAAAAAGGTATTCAAAAAGCGAGAATTCAATTTAAACTATAATAAAAGGCTATTTTTTCTCATTTCAATCTTTTATCTCTTAAATTACTTTTGTATAACAAATTTTGGGTTCACCACTTTTTGTGTGTGTTTTTTTTCTTTTTTTTTTTAATCAGTCAATACATATATTGAATTAGAACCAAGTTTACCGCTAGTATACATCGAAATATTATATAAAAATATATAGAACCAACAACAAATACAAATAAAAGTGATATATTTAAGCTTTAACCGTAAATGTTTTCAGAATACTCAAACTCGGCATGATTGACTCAAATACCATTTTAATGATACTGAATTCCCTGGAATCGCCAAGGACTTCCTTTAAGGCTACGCTAGATAAATTTATTAAGGAAGCAATCAAAATCGCTAATGTATCCGAGGATTTTAAAGACGAATTAGAATTATACGATGACATTATTTACCATATCTACATCTATGATATAGACTATAACATCTGGATTAAGAAAAAAGGAACCTCCTTATCGTTTAATAACTCGTTCTATGAGGAAAACTCAGAGAATTTCGAGATCCTACATTGTATTCTTACTAAAAATATTATGAGGAAAATTTTAATCCGAAAAGTGCAAGCATCTGATGCGTATATGAGAGGTTTGATTGAGATCAAAGGTAATCTATCTAACGCCATCCATGCAAGGCATTTATGGAAGACTTTTCTCGCTTGCATGGATTACTTGGCTGAAAAAAATGAATAGAAATTCTCTCTTCTCCTCTAGCGTTTTAGTAAAATTATTTAGAAACTTAGAATTAATTTATCTTAGACACGATTTAATCATTTTTAAGGGCCTATAATCTAGCCTGGATAGGGTACCCGCCTTCGGAGCGGGATTTCGCAGGTTCAAATCCTGCTAGGCTCACTTTTAAATTGTATCATTAATCTGTTCAAAATTGGATTAGCTCTTAAATTGACAGAACAATATAATTACGGTTTAAATAATGGAATGGAAATCTGATTATATTACTTACGCTGAAAACAAAATTCATTACTTTCATGGGAATGAAAATGGAAATAAAAATCCAATAATTCTCTTACATGGAGCAATGGATAACGGATTATGCTGGTCTCCCGTGGCTCAGAAATTATCTGAAAACTATCGCGTCATCATGCCCGACGCAAGAGGTCATGGTTTAACGGAAATTTTTGATAATTCTTTATCGATTGATTTGATGGCGAAAGATATTGCAATGGTAATTCAGAACCTTAAATTAGACTCCCCCCAGATAATGGGGCATTCGATGGGAGCTCAAATGACGATAGTAGTCGCCTCGAAATACCCCGAATTAGTGAGTAGAATTGTATTAGAAGATCCTGCTATTAGGCTTAAAAAAATCCCAAAACTAAGAAAAAGATTATTTAAATTTATCGCAAAAATAGTCGTCTCTATTTTACTTAAAGGTTCATACGAAAAATTAATAGAAAGAGCTCACAAACGGAATCCCAAGTGGTCTGACGAGGAATTACAGCCATGGGCGGAATCTAAAATACTCTTTAGAGAAAATAATCCAAAAATGCTCCTGGGAATTCTTGATAATTCTCCTGATTGGAAGGATGTCATTTCAAAAATCTCGTGTCCGATTCTTTTAATTACTTCAGATAAAGGGCTCACCTCAGATGAAACGGCACGAGATATCGTAGAATTAAGTAAAGATTGTAAATGGATCAAAATTGAGGGAGCAGGCCATAATATCCGTCGCGAGCAGTACGAGCGATTCATGGAAGAAATTCAAGACTTTTTCATACCATAATTAATTTTTAAATAAGTCGTCAAAAAACTGTTCACTTAGAACCGTTTCTTTTTCTTAAATATTTTTCAAAAATGCGAAAAACTTTAATATATCTTAAACCCTGAGAAAGAGAGCCTTCAACCTTAATCTTTCCCTTCATAAAAGCGTCGGTACCGCTTAGGTCTTCTTTTAAAATTTTTATGATTAATTCCTTAGTAAGAGTGATTTTAAATAACGCTTGAGGATGGACTCCTTTTTCGTAATAAAGTCTACCGTCTGATACTTCCAGCCAATAATTAAAATCTGCATCAACTACATATGTTTGGTAAATATCATCATATCCCATTAATTCTTCCTTGAGTTCTTCAGTGTTATTCATGATTTTTACAACCCCCTTAATGATTTTGTCTAACACATATTCAAATTTAACACCGTTGCTCTCCAAATTTTCCAAAATCGAAATAATAGGGTTATGATCCGACATTAGCACAAACGAGTTTTTGTTTACCTCTACTACAAAAGCCTTATTCCTATATCTAAAAGTAATAGGACAGCTATATATTTCTTTTTATTCAAATAAAAGGGAACAATAATAATAAGTTAGGTCTTTTTTCATCTTGAAAAACTACTACGATAATCAAAATAAGGACGAAACAGCAAAAAATATTAATCCTTATTGAATCTAATATAGAACATTCCATCGATAGGGTATTTTTCTACGACACTAAACCCATTAGAAGCACCTAAGTTTGCGTAATATTCTAAATTTTGCTCTTTAACCCATTTTGTAGCGTATCCCGTTGATATATTTGTATCCCTAACCTTGACTTCAAGCATAAGACCATAAAACTCTTTTTCGTGCATACCTCGCTTTGGAATTGGAAAATCCCAAACTACGAATTCTCCACCTTTTTTTAATACGCGGTGTATTTCTTGAAAAATTAATTGATGGTTCTCGAGGGGAACATACATTAAAGTGAAAAAAGCAGTGGCCGTATCAAATGTTTCGTCTATAAATTTCAATTCTTTTGCATCCATAATTATTTTTAAATAATCGCCAGGAGGCGCTTGTCTGAGTTCGGATTCGCTACGATCGATAGCAACTACGCTCTCACCTTTTAGTAAGCCGATAATTCCTTCTCCTCCACCTCCTATATCTAAAATCCTCCCCGATAATTCAACGTCAGTTAAGTCGATATGTTGCGTTTCAATGAATTTAACATCCTCTTCAGTCATACAATGTTTAATCTTTCAAACTTTTAAAAATTTTATGCGAAAACAACGAGGTAAAAATGCCCTCCCTATGAATTAAATAAAATTTTTAAATCTGGAATCACTTTTTTTGTTATAGTAATATAGATTCAATCTGTTTTCTATCAAATAAGCCCATATAGTGTAGTACGGTTAGCATTAGGGACTGTCACTCCTTCGACCCGGGTTCAACTCCGCGTGTGAAATCCATACGCGATGAAACTCCCGGTGTGGGCGCCATTTTTTAACCTATACTATCGATTATGTAAAACTTGCACTTTTTACTATTGTCGAAAAACTGACAAAATTATTCAAATCTAAGCCAGAATCCC
>JAHLWV010000177.1 GCA_019057735.1 Promethearchaeota archaeon
TTTTAAATTCATGTATGATTTTAGTAAATCAGATAAAAATCTGAATAAAAATCTCGAAATTTAACGGTTAAAATAAATCTAAAAACTGGACTCCATTTTTTTTATAATCGACTTCAGACTTCTTTTAATTAAAATATTAGCAATAAAAATGAATGAGAGAAGTGATTAAAAATGGTTGATTGGAAACAAATGGCAGATCAAGCTCTATTGTATTGGCAAGAGTTTATAACTTGGTTTTTGGCTCTACCCATCTATTCTCAAGTTTTCGCAATAATGGTAGCAGTAGGTGCGATAATCCTATCAGTAATCATTGTATACTTTACTCTTAAAGGTGTGGCTTATTTAGTTTATTACATCCTAAAAGGAGTATATCTTTTACTAAAAGGAATATTCACTGGTCTTTATAAGCTTTTTGAAGAACTTTATTACGAGATTTCTGGTATACCTAAACCTATCAAGAAATCCCTTGATAAAAAATGTTGTGAGCCCTCTGAAGCTCCTCAACAATCTTACGAGGAACAAGAAATTATTAAACCAACACAAAAAGAAATCCAAATTGTACAGCCTGATGCTGTATTTTGCAGTGAGTGTGGAAGTCAATATACCGAAAGAATGGTCGAACAATTGAGTGAAATTGGAATTGCTTACTGTGTGTTTTGTGGAAAAGGGTACAAATCTACTGAAGTTAAAGTAGAACAATACTAATTTTTTTTCTTTTTTTTAAATCTTTTTTTAGTAGATTTTCTGTAAATAACTATTGCTATTGTTTGTGGACTATTTGATGATTAATTTTATATATTGTTGTGACAATGAAGTATTTACCGAATTTCGTTAATTATATTGAAACAAATATTAAAATTTGATAAAAAATGACAGATGAAAATATCAAAAAGAGTCCATATTCGGAAAAAATATGGCTTAAATCTTACGATGCTCATGTAAAACCAAAAATTGATCTAGAGTATTATTCTGTAGCAGAAATGATGAAACGTACGGTTAATAAGTATCCTAATAGTTTATGCTACGATTTCCAAGGTTCTTGTGCGACTTTTAAAGAAGCAGAAAAATATATTAACAGTTTTGCTAACTTTCTTGTTGAGAATGGCGTAAAAAAAGGAGAACGCGTCGTAATAAATTTACCAAATCTTCCCCAATTTATCGTAGCGTTATTTGGAACTTTTTACGCTGGATGCGCTGCTTCAGGGATGAACTTTTTATTACAACCAAATGAAATAAGGTACCAGTTAAAAGACAGTGGAGCAGTTGCGATAATTACTTTAGACTCTTTTTACGAAGAGAAAGTAAGGGAAGCGCTCAAGACAGGGGACACGGATGTAAAATTTGTGATTACTACTAATGTAGCTGATGTATTGGATTTAGAACCTGCTATGAAAGAACAATTAATTAAAATAGGGAAAATTCCTTTTGGAAAAGTTGAGCCAATTAATAGTATCAAATATTTTGCCTTTAAAGATATTGTGGAGAAATATCCAAACGATAAATCGCCTGATGTTAAAATAGGTCCAGAAGATGTTTTATTACTTCAATACACTGGTGGAACGACAGGCCCCCCTAAAGGAGCAATATTAACCCATCGAAATTTAATACAAATAATGCAAATAGTAGCTCATTGGTTTGAACCCGGTTCTAATCCTGGTGAAGACATTTATATGTCCGGATTTCCTTTTTTCCACTTGGCGGGTTTACAATTTTGCCTTCAGAGTGTGTTTATGGGTTCTGCTCAAATTTTAGTTCCTGATCCACGAGATACTAATTATATGATTGGGTTAATGAAAAAATATGAAGGAAAGATTGCACTAATGTATAACGTTCCAACTCTCTATATGATGCTTTTAAAAAATCGGAAATTTAAAAAATTAGATTTAAGTTCCGTAATTGGGTATATCTCTGGTGCAGCTCCTTTTCCAACTAAAAATATAAATGAGTTTGAAGACATTGTAGGTCGAGGGAAAATTGTAGAAGCTTATGGAATGACAGAGGCATCTCCAGGAGTAACTATGAACCCCTATCTCGGAGAGAAGAAAATCGGAACTGTAGGGGTTCCGTTTCCTAACACGGAAATAAAATTAGTAGATGTTACAGACCGAAATAAGGAAGTTCCTATTGAGACACCAGGTGAAATTGCTATTAGAGGCCCTCAAATATTCAAAGGTTATTGGAATAAACCAAAAGAAACTGAAAATGCTCTTGTTGATGGTTGGTTCTATTCTGGTGATGTTGGTGTGATGGATGAGGACGGATATATTAGAATAGTTGATCGAACAAAAGACATGATTATTGTAAGTGGATTTAAAGTATTTAGCGTTGAAGTTGACGATAAAATGAATAAACATCCCGCAATTGAGTTATGTTCAACTGTTGGAATCCCAGACTCAGATCGCCCCGGTTCAGAAATAGTTAAATTATATGTGCTGCTGAAGGAAGGTTACCAAGCCTCAGAAGAAGTTAAAGCAGAAATTTTAAAATTTGCTCAAGACAATTTAGCAAAATATAAAGTCCCTAAATTCATTGAATTTCTCGATCAATTACCTTTAACAACAATAGGCAAAGTCGATAAAAAAGCTTTAAGAAAGATGTAATACCCTTTTTTTTATTTTATTTTTCAATCAATCAGTATTTTATTCTAATATTTTTTCGTAAAGAACAACTGCTACAGGTTCGTCTTCCCAAGAGGGATCTTTAAACCCTAATTCTTTAACATATTTAACTAATTCAGCCTTACAGTAAAGCTCAACAACATCGATCTTATCTTTATCAATTTCAAAGCTTAATGTATAAGATATTAATTTACACGCGGCATATGGATCACCGTAAACAATAATCCATATTTCTTTTTCGCTCGGTTTTTCTGGGATATCATGACTTCCCATATCTATTTTTTGTAAAATTGCCTTAGAATTAGTTAACCATAAAGAATTTTTTTCTTCTAAATTTGATAATGGAATATACGACCATCCGATATTTAATTCATCTCCAGGGCCAATATCCATTTTTTTATATAGATTTATTGCTTCTTCGTTAGTTATTTTCCGTATTTGAGAAAAATCACTTATGTCCAGTTTTAACTCGCTTAGCTTACATTCTAAAACTTCCATCCTTTTTTTCTCTTTAAATCCGTGAAATTTTGCTAAAGATATCGATCCAAAATTTCTAGAAGAAGTATCATATTGAGCGACTTTGGCACCTGCTTGAATCGCGTAGTCTATTGCATACTTCATTAAATCGCGTCCTATTCCTTGTTTTTGGTGAGTTATCTTCACTCGACCCCCCTCTAACCACGCCACTCCATTAGGAAACATTTTTACTCTTCCAAGTCCAATTAATTCCTTCATTTCTTCTTCAAGAAAAACGCCGTAAGCCAAATTGTCTTTATCATTTAGCCATCTCTCTATAACATCGGGAATGTAATCATCTCCTTCCCATATATCTTTACTGATATCCAATATTGCTGGAATATCGTTTTTTGTTAAATCTCGGAAATATAATTTCATAATTTCAACTAATAATAAATAACCTAATTATAGAAACAATAATCAGAGAATATTAAGAAAGTTTTTTGTAAAGATTGTAATATAAAATAAATACTAAAATAGTATGAACTATGATACACACAAATATTCCGAGCGTAATAAGAAGATATCCGTTATAGAGCGCTAATAGAAATGAGGATATGAGATAAGATATCAAGACTTTTAAATTTTTGAATTTAAACCAGATATGTAAATGATAGAGAGAAAATACTATGCTCGAAATTAAAATGGCTAAGATTAACCCTAACTTTAACTGGTATAATAAAACTCCCATGAGATAATAACGAAAGATAAATTCTTCCATTATCATAGTCAGAGGAAAAAAAACAAATAAGATAATTTTACCATTCTTATTCAATAGAGCGTTAATTATATCGTGATGTTTCATAGTTTCTTTGCTTGCTCCTTTATACATAAAATGTTCCATTACTTTTCCTAAAACCAAAAGGAATAAAAATCCTATTAGTAAATATGCCAGAGTGAAAAGATTAAGATCATTTATGATGAGGAATTCAGTGTAAATGCCAAAAAATAATGGAAACATTAGGATTATTACTACCAAGGTAATAGTTAGATATTTTTTGCTCAAATACAATTTTCTAACCCTAAAAGTAATAATTGAGATACATTTAAATAATCAAAACTTTCCAATATATATTATTTTAATCCATAATTAAAAGGATTTAAGACTTGTCAGAATTATATCAAAAACTTGAAAAGATTGTATCAAAAAATTGCATTTCAGATAGTCTTTATGTAAGACACGCTTATTCGAGGACTGTAGATCCCGTATTACAAGGGGTTCCAGATATCGTTATAAGACCAAAGAACGCTCAAGAAATTTCTGAAATTCTTAAGGTTGCTAACGATGAAAATATAGCTGTTATACCTCGTGGAGGTGGAGACTGTGAATTCGGTGGCAGCAAACCCATTGGTGACAGTGGAATTGTCTTGGACTTAAAGCGAATGAACAATGTAGTTAATCTAGACCAAGAAAACCTTATTGTTACCATCGAAGCAGGTATATCGTGGGGAAAATTGAACGATTATTTATGCAATTTTGGATTATATACGGGGTGCTTAGGTCCTGGATCCGGACTTACAGCTTCAGTTGGAGGCGGTATCTCCCATCAATCTGTTGGAGGTGGGGGGTGTGCTAAATATGGGTCATGTACGAACCAATTAGTTTCTTTAGAGGTCGTTCTACCAACTGGGGAAATAATTGAAACAGGTTCGCAAGCAAACAAATATTCTAAATTTCCATTTAATAGATTCGGAAACGGCCCTGACTTCGCAAGCCTTTTTTGCGGTGATAACGGAATTTTTGGAGTGAAAACTCAAGTATCATTACAAGTTTTTCCAAAACCTCCATTTGCGGATTATAAAACATTTCTCATGCCTCGAAAATCTGAAGAAATATCAGCAAAAATTTTTACAGAATTTAGGCGTAAAGGGATTGATGTTTACGACTCGATGTATTTTATGGATTTACTGGTAAGAGTAGGTACAGAAAAAGGAATTTTTCCTTTATGGGAAAACTTAAAGAGAAAAAGAGGTACAATGTTTTACACCGTAGAAGCTAACACAGAGAATGAACTTGAAGAGAAAGTTAAACAAATAGACAAAATTTTTCTACAAAATAAAGCAGAAGAATTAGGTCCAGAAATTGCAGACGGGAACATAGGGAAATGGCATTACGAAGAGCAAGGACATTGGTTAATTGCACATAATTTATGGGGGTTAATCCCTGGCTTTACAGCATTAGACGCAGAATGTCACACGCCAATTACCGCTTATCCCGGAATTTTAAAAGATG
>JAHLWV010000178.1 GCA_019057735.1 Promethearchaeota archaeon
ATCGATAGAGCAGACTCTGAAAAAGGAGAAAAGACACTATATACGATTAACATAACAAGTAAATTTCCAGAGATGTTTGAATACGCTGATAAAATGATCGAATTAGGCGCAAACGCACTTATGATAAATTACCTCACCGCAGGTTTTGAAGCTCTAAGAGCTATTGCTGAGGACCCTTCTATAAAAGTACCGATTTTAGGTCATATGGATTTTGCTGGCGCGTATTTTGGTGGTCATTGGACGGGTTTAACAAGCATGATAACACTTGGAAAATTCCCTAGAATGTGTGGAGCGGACACAGTCGTAATTCCTGCCCCTTATGGAAAGGCAGAAATTTTAGACGAACGTTATGAACAAAATTTAAAGGTTTTAAGATATCCGTTTCAACACATAAAACCTACGCTACCTATGCCTAGTGGTGGTATTACGCAAGGTATGGTTGAAAAAACTATGAAAGAAGCCGGAAAGGATATTCTTATAGGAAGTGGCGGTGGAATTCATAGTCATCCAGATGGACCAACTGCGGGCGCGAAAGCGTTTAGACAAGCAATTCACGCTGTAATGAATGGGATCACCGTTAAGCAGTATGCTAAAGAGCATGAAGAGTTAGGTAAAGCTCTTGGAGTATGGGGAACAGGAAAAACAGCTCTAATTGAATAATTTTTTATTTTTTTATTTTTTATCCTCAAAGCGTTTTATTGAATATATCTATTCAAAAGAACTCTACAATATGGGTTAAAATCTTTATTTTTAACATTTTTACTTATATCATTCCCACAAAGATCTACAAATTGAAGATTTGTAAGCTGATTAATATACTCTAAATTTTTTAGGTCACTAATCTGATTATTAGGTAAAACCAGATGTGTCAGATTCTCTAGTTCATTTATTCCCTCCAAATCCCCAATTTGGTTATTTGATAAGTCTAAGGTTTTTAAATGCTTTAAATTACTTAAACCGGTTATTTGAGAGAGGCTACGAATGTTGTTCTTCCATCCCCATGGCGTTCCTTTTACTTCAAATTCAAGATAATCGGATAGATCTAATTTATCTATCAATAATAGTTTTTCATCTAATTCGAAATAAGCATTAGGGATTTCTTCGATTAAATTTTTAATGGTTAAAAAATTGATGAGAATTGCTGCGAGTTGTTCAGGAGATAATTTGTTGATTAAGTTTCTCTTGAAATATGATTTTAACGCTTTACGATATTTTTTGTTCCCAAACCCTTTGTCAACATTAAGATATTTTATATCTCTAATTTTTTTTAGATGTTCAATTAAAATAGACTTCGCTTCGCTTGTTTGTATCTTAACTAGTGAATTTACTACTGTTACTAAGCAATGATAGGAAGTTTCGTGCTGGATAACCCATAGAAATACGGGAAGACTGATTTCAAGAAAATTAATGCTTACATACTTTGCCGCAGCATTTCTTATAACTTCACTAGAGTCTGAAAGAAGTAAGTTTTCAAAGAACTCAAATAAGGTCTTAGTTGCAATTTTTAACGTATTAAGAATGTTAATGGCTTCCAATCTGAAATTTTCTTCGTCGTAATTTTCAATTATGGAAGTTAACAGTTTCGTTGCTGTAGACTTATCTATGTACCTATTGTTATAATCTTCTAGTATGGTTTGAGGATTTAAAATCATGATGAGTGTAATTCGATATAATTAACTTCGCATTTTGGTGATTAAAAATTCTAAATTTAAAAATAATATTTTGCTAATTAAATTTACGTTCTATTACATTTTTCATTAATTCCTTGAGTTGAGATTTTAATTTATTAAAAGGTCTCAAATTACCTGAAAATGGTGAATCTAAACCATTATTCAATATTGGCTCTAGTTGAGCTTCTAAAATATCGATTTTCTTTAAATTTCCTTCGCTCAAACATGAAAGGAAATAATCATTTCTGTATTTTTTAAAAGTTAAAAAACGATAATTCTGGAAACCTAATTTTACTGCTATCCATCGAGGGTAAGCGCCTGTGTTTCCTAACGTGTTTGCCGCAATTGCTTCTACTTTTGCAGTAAGCAATGATTCTTTCATTTCAAATTCTTCTGCTGGATCTTCAAATTCACCAGGAACTTTTACATCCAACCTATTTTCATCATCAAGTAAGAGGGAAATTACACCAATAGACATTGATGACAATCCAACATAATCTAATCGTAACCAATCCTCTACGTAAGGGATTTCTTGATCTGAAAATACTTCTTGTAATTCTAAATATTCGTTTAATATGAACTGCAAATTACTTGAAAACTTTCTTTCCATATTAGACTTATCGAGATTACTTAAGTTTTTAATATCTTTATTTTGAATTATATCTGAAAAGAATTTAGCCATTTGCTCAAGAAACCATTTCCCTTTTTTATCGGGGAACTTGCCGTAGATAACGTAAATAATTTTATTCTTCTCAAAGAATTGGCATTTTTCTTCTTCGTTATTTTCAGACTTAAGCAACATTTTATCTAGATCTCCACCTAAAATACTAGTAGCGATGAAATCTAGATTATTTGTCAATTCTAATAAATAGAGCCACTTCTTATTGCTCGCAAATAGCTGAGTTCTATCTGTTGTCGTTATTCCGCAAAACTTTAGATACTCCATATCTCCATTTAAATTAATTATATCTTGGTTCAATGAAATATTCTTAACCTTTGCTTTTTTTCTCACACCGGGTAATTTTTTTGCGACTGTTTCCTTTTTAGGTACGAATTCTTGAGGTGTGATCTTTTTAGAGCCCTTGTCTGATTGATCATTATATTTGTAACCACCAACTAAGAATGTTCCACATCTAGGGCATAACTGGTCCTTTGGAAAAGGTTTCACGATTTTATATCCACAATTTTCACACTTAATAATTTCGTCCCTTCGGGTAGAAAAAGGATTTGGAATTTAAAATCAACTCGGAAATAATTTTAGTATCATGTGGATTATTAAACCTAATAAATAATTATTGCTTGAAGTAAATAAAAAATTTTGCAAATACTCTAACAATCATAAATATTTCTTAACAATAGATGCAAAAGCTTCAAGAAATTTAGCATTTTCTTCTTCAGTTCCAACAGTGATTCTAATATAATTGTAAAGACCGGGTTTACTGAAATGCCTTACTAAAAATTTGAGATCTTTCAAATCCCATAAAAATTTTAGTGTCTTTGATTTGTCATCAAACTTGACAAAGATAAAATTAGCGTCAGAAGGTAACACGCTAATTCCAGAGTAGCCATTCAAGTTTTCAGATAACTTGTTTCTTTCCGTTAATATTTTTTTATTTTGTTCGTAAACTTTATTCCTGTGTTTAATACAGGAAAGTGCAGCTATCTGTGCAATTTGACTGGTATTAAATGGTAATTTAACCCGATTCATCTCTTTAATTATCTCAGCATCAGCTAACGCGTAACCAATTCTCAACGAAGCAAGAGAAAATGTTTTTGAGAAACTTCGGCAAACTATTAAGTTTTTGACATCTTTCAATAATGGAAGACATGTATAATCGGAAAAATCGGCGTATGATTCATCTACTACAACAATTCCAGGAAAATTATAACATATTTTCAGGATCGTATCATTATCATATGATTTCCCGTTAGGATCGTTTGGAGAATTAATAAATAAGAGTTTCCCTTTTTGGTCATAAACACTTTCAGGTATACTGAAATCTTCGTTCAATTTTATTTCATTTATTTTAGCGTTATAAAGATTAGCTAAAACATTATATAAGTTGTAAGAAGGGTAAAATATAACAACTTCATCTCCAGGATCCACAAACACTTTGAAAATTACATCTAAAACATCTGCTGAACCATTTCCTAAGAAAACTGTGTTTCTATTAGTTAAAGTGTTTTTATCTCTTAACAGTTGGTTGAGAATTGCCTTACGAACCTCAAGAGCACTTGGATCTGGATATTTTCTTAGGAAATTTTTGTTTTTTAGTGCTGCATTTATATCCAATAGTATTTCTTCTATTGGTGGGTATGCATTTTCATTAATATTTAATTTTACCCAATTTTCCCCTACGGGTTGTTCACCCGATTCAAAAGCTTTGTAGTTGCTTAAGTTTTCTCTAAATAATTTTTCTAATTCCATGTTAAACCCCGATTTTTTAACTACAGATTAAATGCCAGTCAAATCTTAATTCTTTAATATTTTAAGTAACATAATGCTTACATTTATTTTTTGTCTTTATCATAAGTTTTTTCAAGCGTGATAAAAAGACAAAAAACTCAATTTTTAAATGTATGAAATCTATTAATTTTATAATATTATTTTATTATCATACATAACCAGAAGTTTGATTTAAATGGATTTCGCTATAATGTTTAAAGTCTTGGAAGGGGGAGTAAGTGAACCAATTAAGTGGTCAAAAGACCATTTAACTCCTGAAAGTAACATTATCATTTTGGATGAAGGTTCTTCTTCAGTGTTTTTGTGGTATGGATCTAAACAGGGTTTAGTTTCTAGACGAACTGCCCTTCGACAAGCAGAATCGCTTAAAGGGCACGGGTTTTCTGTAGGAAGAAGCATTGTGGGGAGAGATATAAAGGAATTAATAGAAATCGATCAAAGAAAGCTCGGTAGAGTTCCTGAAGTCGATGATCTACATGATAATTTACAAACTCTCCTTAATAGAGGATTCAAATACTTAGATGACTATACTGTTACTTTTGATGTTGATGGAGATTTTCCCTCAGCAATTAAACCTACATCTAAGCCTGTTTCAACTGAAGCACCAAAATCAGAGCCAGCAGCGGTGTCAGTAAATAAACCTGAACCCGTAGTGATTAAAACGCAATCAGCGCCAGTTAAAGAAAAAATGAAACGCGCTTCGGAATATGACACTGAACCTGATCTTCCTAAAAAGACTATCCCTATTAGTAGTCAAAAAATTGAAGACATTCCAAAGTCTACCATAGAGCATGTTACTGCACCAGAACCTAAATTAGACCTTTCAATACAAGCCAAAATAGGATTTGTTTTGATTGGCGTTTTAGATCACTACAATGATATTTGGATTTCAAAAAAAGAGGATGGTACCTATTCTGTTGAACACATGGATGGAAAAGTATGTGAGTTTTCGAATTCTGATGGAAAGATAAAATTCTCCTCAGATTCTTTCTCTGGAATTTCTACTAATGTTAAAACAGAAATTCAGAAGAAATTTGTAGAACTGTCAAAATTACTATAGATTTTTTTTCCTATTTTTTTTTAATATTGGAGTTTAAATTTTAAGCCTTTTTCTTACATAATAAGAATTTCGATAGTGACATAACCTTAATTTTATATAAAATAGTAAAGTTATATTATGAGATTTAAAGCTTTAGCAATCCTTTTTTCAGAACTCGAGTCTAC
>JAHLWV010000179.1 GCA_019057735.1 Promethearchaeota archaeon
TCTTCGTCCATTGTCGCGATATCTCCTGTTAAAAGCCAGTCACCCTTTATTTGATTAGCAGTAGCTTCAGGCTTGTTCCAATAACCTTTCATAACTTGAGGTCCTTTTATCATAATTTCACCCGATTCGCCAAGAGGTATAATTTTGGTATAATCGTCAATATCTACGATTTTTAGTTCCGTATCAGGAATTGGCATTCCAACAGAACCTATCTTCCTTTCTCCTTGAATAGGATTACTAGTAGCAACCGGTGACGTCTCTGTCAGTCCGTATCCCTCAATAATTTTGCCACCAGTTCTTTCTTCAAATTCTTTAAGGACTTCTGGAGGCATAGGGGCAGCTCCTGTGTTACATATTCTAATAGATTTCATATCTTTAGCATAATCTTCTAAATCATCCCGTTCTAATAAACGCATATACATTGTTGGCACTCCTGGAAACATAGCGGGACTTGTTGCTTTAATTAATTCAAATAAAGATTTTTGGTCGCGAGGATCTGGATTTAAAGCAATGGTTGATGCATTATAGATCATAATATTCATACATACCGTTTGACCGTATATATGGAAAAGTGGTAGGTTAGTGAGTCCAGTATCTTTACCTCTTGTAATTTCTGTACCCATCCATTTAGTAGTCGCTATACAATTAGATACTATGTTATAATGGGTAAGCATTGCTCCTTTAGGAAGTCCTGTTGTGCCTCCAGTGTATTGTAAGCAAGCTATATCTTCCTTTGCATTTATCTCGAACTTTGGTGGATTTGGCTTAGTATTAGCAATTAAATTAAGAAATTGTAGCGTGCCAGCTATTTCAGTTGGATTTCTTGGAGCCATAGGAGAATAATCAAATACATTTGTTATAATAACATGTCTTATCCGAGTTCTATCACGTATTTTGTTAATCTTTTCTACTTGGTTATCCCAGGCTATTAGGATTTCTGCGCCTGAATCATTTAATTGATATGCTAACTCATGTTCTGTGTGAAGAACGCTACAAGCTGTCACGATTCCTCCCGCTTTCAATATCCCATAATAACTAAACATAAATTGGGGGAAATTTGGTATCATAATTGCTACTACATCTCCTCTCTTAACCCCTAAATTCACAAGAGCGGTTGCAAGTCTCTCAGCTATGTCTTTGAATTTCTTGTATGTGATTTTATTTTTCACAAACCAAATAGCCGTTCGACTACCAAAATCTTTTGCAGCACTATCTAGAAATTCATAAATATTCATCTCTGGGTAATCAATATGTTCAGGAACTCCTTCATCATAATGTTTTACCCAAGGTTTTTCGGCATATGGGTTTTCAATCATTTTCAGTTAACCTTTTAATATTTTTCTCTGTTTTTATATATTAATTTTCGTTTTTTAATTTAATGCAATAATTAAAATAAAATTTTAATTAATTTCTGTGATATTATCTATTGCAAAATCAGCAGATTCGCAAACATAGTCACATTCGTCATGAATTAATCTTTTTAAACTTGATAATATTTCAGGAGTGTTCAGTTTAATCTTTCCTAACGCTTCAGATGATCTCCACCTTACATCTGGATTTTTATCAGTTAGAGCAGCTAATAAAGATGGTACAGCCTCTTCTGCAAAATGTCCAAATTTCCCTAATGAAAGCGCTGCTTCTCTTCGAACAATACCTTTAGGATCAGTTAATGCAGTGTTTAATGCTAATCGGGCCTCATCTGAGTAAATTCCAATATTTCCTATTGTTCTTACTATTTCTACTCTAATTACGGTTTTACTACCAGCTAATAAATGACTTAAATGTGGAATACTATCCTTAGCTTCACTACCAATTCCCCCTAATGCAGATATGATCAGAATTTTTGTTTTTGTATTTACACTATTAAGTGTATTAAGGAGGGAATCAACTGATTTTTCACCGAGATTTCGCAAGGAATCCGCTGCCTTGCCCCTAACTTCTTCTTTTTTATCATTTAGCATTACAGATAATTGCTTTATAACTTCTGGATTGGGTATCTTCAATTCTCCTAAAGTTTCAACAGCGCCTTTTCTCACAATTTGATTTTCATGATTTAATATTTCAAGTAAATAAGGAATCGAAGCATCTCCTATTTGAGTTAGAGTATTTACAACTCTATACCGCACTCTCCAATCTCTATCGCTAAGAGCGTTGATTAGAGTTGGAATAGCTTCGACCGAATTTTTCCCGATACTACTTATTGCCTTAGCGGATGCTGTTCTTACAGTCCAACTTGAATCTTTAAGACTACTCATTAAATCTTGAATTGCTTCAAGCGCATCAGGACCAAAAATTCCTAGGGATTTTGCTGCCTCTGCTCGAACTTTTTCGTTACTATCTTTTAAAGCATGTTGAAGAGATTGAATAGAATCAGAAGAAACTTTGCCTATTTTTCCAAGGGATCTAATTGCTGCAACACGAATAGTAAGTTCTTGATCAGTTGTGAGTTTTTTCAAAGATGGTACTGCACTTTCTGCTAAACTTCCTATTTTTCCTAGAGATCTGGCTGCTTCACGACAAATGCTCCAATCGTTGTCTTCTAAACAGTAGGTAATTTTATCTACTGCTTGCTTACCGGATTTATCTCCTATTTCCCCTAACACATAAATCGAGTTAAAACGGATTGATCGTATTTCATTATCAATATTCTTAATTACTTCATTGATAACCGAAGGATCTTTTTCAATTCTAGTAAGTACTAAGTCAATTCTAGCATCTCTCAATAATTGTTCTAAAGAAGCGGAAATTTTACTATCACCTTTTATTGTTAAATTCCTAAATATACTTTTTTAATTCGCGGTTCTTTTTTCAATTCTTCTGATGTGCCCCTCATTTCTATCTTTCCTTCTTCGAGCAAGTGAATATTTTCGCCAACTTTCATTGCTAAAACAGCATCTTGTTCGACTAATAAAGTTGTTGTACCTTCACCTTTAATTTTGTTAATAGCATCAAAGATTTTTTTTTTAACTTTTGGAGCCAAACCTAATGAGGGTTCATCCATTAACAGTAGCTTTGGATTCGACATAAGTGAGCGAGCTATGGCAAGCATTTGTTGTTCACCTCCACTGAGAGTTCCGGCACGTTGTTTTCTCCTCTCCTTAAGACGTGGAAAGATTTCAAACATAAATTCTAACTTCTTTTTATAAAGTGCCTTATCTTTTAGAATATATGCTCCCATCTTAAGGTTGTCTTCAACCGTCATATCATAAAATAGCCTCCGACGCTCAGGACAATGAGATATTCCTTTTTTAGTAATTTTATGAGCTTTTAAATCATCTATTCTTTCCCCCAAGAAAACTATTTTTCCTCTATCTGGTTCTTCCAACCCAGATATGACTCTAAGGAGAGTAGATTTTCCTGCCCCATTAGGGCCAATGACTGCATCAAGAGCTCCTTCCTCTATCTTCAAATTAATTTCTTCAAGAGCTCTAGCTTTTCCATAGTAATGATAAATTTTTTTCATTTCAAGCAAATGCTTCACCTTTACCTAAATATGCTTCAAGTACTATTTTATTCTTAGCAACCTCTTGAGGAGGGCCATCAACAATGAATTTTCCTTGATGCATAGCAATTATTCTTGGTACTAAACTCATTAATTCACGTAAAACATGACCGGTCATAAATATAGTTAATCCATCATCATGTAATTTCACTATTAAGTCTGTTAAATTTTTTTGTTCTTCGTGCGATAGCCCACTAAATGGTTCGTCAAGAAGAAGTAATTCAGGGTTTGTGCCAAGTGCTTTACCAATCTGAAGTTTTCTTAAATCACCATGAGGTAAAATAACCGGGGGTATTCTCGCTTTATCCACAAGACCTACAGAAGCGAGAATTGAGCTAGCCCTATTATCTATTCCAACGCCTTTAGAAGCTTCCCTTCCCCTATGAGATTGACATGAAACAGAAATATTATCTAATAGAGATAGGTATTTAAATGATCTAACTAGCTGAAATGTTCGAGCTATGCCCTTATTTACAATTTTGTATGGTTTTAATCCAGTTATATCCATACCGTCGAATCTTATCGTTCCAGAGTTAGGTTTTTCAAACCCAGATATTAAACTAAAAACTGTGGTTTTGCCAGCTCCATTTGGACCGATTAATCCAATAAATTCTCCGCGTTTAATCTCAAAACTGAAATCATTAACTGCGGTTAAACCACCAAATTTTTTTGTTAAATTTTTAACTTCTAAGATAACTCCCATTTCTTCATTCACTTGAACTTTTTTATTACAATCTAATCTTTATCTTCCTAATAATACATCCCATATATCTTTTATACGTTCTAAGATGGGCTTTAAAATCCCATGTTGAGAAAACCTAACTACTATAATTAGTATTATAGCAAAAATGAAATTCACGTAAGTTTCTGCACCACCTACAATAAGAGAATATTCAAGAAAAATAAAGAAAAATGCTCCTAATGCTGATCCGGCAATAGTTGTTAACCCACCTAAAGAAGCCATTAAAATCGCAAAGAAAGAAATGGTAACGCCATAATTTCCAGTCGGATTTACCGAAGTTGTATATAATGCGTAGGTAGATCCAGCAATTCCCGCGAATAAGGCACTTAACATGAATGCATATATTTTAAACCGAGTAGTGTTAATTCCTGATGCATCAGCACCAGTTTCATCATCACGGATTGATTTTAAGATTGTTCCAAATTTAGATTTAGAAATCTGTATTATAACTACAAACGTAATTATCATAAGAACGAGTAGAATGATATATTCAACAACGGGGTTGCTTGATAATTTAGGCAGGGCAGAGATTCCCTCTGAACCGAAAAATATATCAGAAAGTGATCCCATTAGAAATAACTTTAATAAGACTAAGCTAACTGCTAAAGTTCCTAGTGCTAAATATGGCCCTTTTAACCTTAAAAAAGGAATTCCGATAATAAAGCCAAAAATAAAAGCTCCTAGAGCACCAATAATAATAGCTATCCATATTGGATAACCTTGATAACTAATAAGATAGGCACATATGTATCCTGCAATACCAAAGAAGATAGAGTGTCCAAAACTGATTTGGCCTGAGATTCCAGTTAAAAGATCCCAACTCGCAGCAAAGATAGAAAATATCATGGCAAGCGTAACTTGACGTAAGAAAACATGCGTGAAGTTTAGGTTTTGAGAGAGAAATGGGAGAATAAATAGTGAGAGTACGCAGAAAAGAGTTAAACTCCCTGTAAATGTTTTAACCCAAGACTTAAAATAATTTGGGAAATTGGTTAATTTTGCCTGTAATTCTTTTTTCAACATAGGTAACAATTCCTTCCATTTATTTTTTTATTAAATCTCTTTCTTTCCAAATAATCCCCGAGGTCTTATTATAAGCACGATTAGGATG
>JAHLWV010000180.1 GCA_019057735.1 Promethearchaeota archaeon
ATCCTTTTGAACTGTAACGATGAAGAAAAACGCGTATAATAAGATTATATATCGTTGAAAAACTAAAAATTATATAAACATTAGAAGCTAATACTTAAATTACATTCTATTCTAAATTAAAAAATGTAAAGAAATTGGTATTAACAATGGGAGAAAATGAGATAGAAGCTCGTCATAGTAAATTGAATATGGCGTCTTATGGTTCGGGTAGCTTGGCGAGAGAATTCATAAATATGGCATTTACCGCCACAGTGTTCTTTTATTACGAAGCTGTTGTTGGTTTAGAAGTATGGGTCATCTTTTTAGCGACATTTCTATTTGCCTTGTATAATATGGTCAACGATCCTCTTATTGGATACTTAACTAACCGCCCATTTAAGTTTACAAAGAAATATGGTAGGCGATTTCCTTGGTTGTTACTTGGAGGAATACCTTTATGTGCGAGTTACATAATTGTTTTTATGCCACCTGTGACAGATCCCGTATCTGGTGCTTGGATTTTGTTTGCATGGATGCTTTTTACAATGGCATTATTTGATACTTTTCATTCACTCTTTTTTGTAAATTTTATGGCACTGTTTCCTGAGAAACATAGATCCAATAAAGAACGAAGAATCGCTAGTGGGATCTATATCCCAATCGGTGTAATTGGAGTAGCGTTAGGAGCACTAGTACCTCCTTTAATATTTAAATACCCAGGTTCACTTGGGTACACCCGTGCGGCAGGTTTGCAATCATTTATTGTACAAGGAGTAGTAGTCGCTTTAATATCTCTGCTTGCAATGCTTTTGGCCATCCCAGGTTTTCGAGAAGATAAAGAACTAGTAGCAGAATATCTGGAAACTTACGAAAGAAATCCAGAAAGAGAATCCTTTTTTAAATCCTTAGTTACAGCACTAAAGCAAAAATCTTTCATAGTATATATGGTAATATATACAATGTATCAATGTCAGATTGTTACGATGCAAAATTCTATAAATTATGAAGTTGCGTATGTAATAGACCAACCAGCAGGCATAACAACTAATCTAATGGCTACATTAATATTCGCTGCCTTTCTTGTAGGAGTAATTGTTGCTACGCCATTTTGGGTTAAATATTCCAATAAAACAAATAATAACAAGAAGATAATGTTAACTTCAGCAATAGGTTTAGGAATTACTACTTTACCGTTGCTTTTCTTAACTAATTATTGGGGTGTTGTCGCTATCATGTTTGTATGGGGCCTCTTCCTTGGAGGTTTTTGGGTTATGATCTTCCCTGTCATGTCAGATGTAATTGATGAATCTGTTGTAATTACAGGAAGACGTGAAGAGGGTGTTTATGCGGGGTTTTCGCAGTTTTTTGCTCGTATAGGAATAATAGCTCAAACATTAACTTTTGCTATCGTTCATACTTTAACGGGATTTATTGAAGGTGGAGATCCAAGTATCCAGCCCGCTTCGGCAATAACGGGAATTCAAATACATTTAGGGTTAATCCCGGCTATATTTATCTTTATTGGAGCTTTAGTCTTTTGGAAATTTTATAAACTTACACCTGAAACAATCCAAGCAACCAAAGTAAAATTAGGAGAATTAGGATTTAAATAACAATTTAGAACTAAATTTTCGTTTTTTCTTTTTTTTTATTGTATTTATTATCTACTAATTCTACGAATTCGAGTGAAACATCAAGAAAATCGCGCAAAATCTTTCTATCGATGTTTTCTGGAGCATCATTAACAGAATGCCAATTAACCGCTTTGTTTTTTTCGTGTTCCATACCCATTAAAGCTGCTGCTTTGAATCCTTCGTGAATATATCGACAAGCATCACACGCACCTATTTTAAGACCTCCAGTTCGTATATTTAATAAGTCAGGATTTTCAATTTTTGCCTTCGCATGAGCTTGTAATAGCATACTATTGATTTCGGTATCATAGACTGCTTGATGCATATCTTTTTCAATTAAGAACATATCCTCTGCTGCACCACAACATTCTAACACCACGGTATAAGAATTATCAAGAATTCCTAATTTCCCATATTTCTCAACGAAAGCTTCAGCCCCTCTATCACCTACTTCTTCACTTCCTTGTGATCCTATCCATACTTCCACATTCTTTGGTCTATTTTTGCTCAGGTGCTTTCCTATTGCGACAGCAACGGCAGTGGCAGATAAGTTATCGTTTGCTCCTAAAACTATCGTTTTACCCAAGAACCCCTTTAATAATAAGATGAAAAAGGGATAAATTATAATAAGCGGAATAAAATAAATAAGATCTAACACCGTTATAGAAACTACTCCCCAATTCAAAATTTCAATAGAAAGTCCAGAAACCATTTGAGCAATAAATTTTAAAAGCGAAAAAATAATGGTATGAAACAAGAAGTAAAGTCCTACTATACCAATTATTTTACGCGCTCGAGGTTTATAACTCGCAATATTCATTTCTTTTGCACTGTCGGTGTGACCTTCAAATACTATACGAAATTTAACTTCCTCTGTAGGTTTTATTATTCCGAATACATTACTAGATTTTTTAGTTTTAAATAGAAATCCAATCCATCCTTTCATCAAGAATAGCTCGCTATAGAGCACAGTAATACCGAGGATTACAAGGATTAAAGATATAATAGGAAAGGGAAATATTAAAGGCATAAATAATGGAGAAATGCCTCCCAAGATTCCGGCTACCTTAGTAAAGCCTTGAGGATACATCGCAGGGCGCGTTTCAAACTCGTCGATGAAGGTTTCGTCGCAAAATTGGTCAAGTTCTTTCTTTATCCAAATATTTGCGTTCTTTTCAGCTTCGCTACAAGAATATCTTGGTCCAAACTTCTTACAGATTGTATCTATGAAATTAAACATATAATCAGAATAAGACTTATCTGTTTTCATAACCAAATCTCAACTTACACTTAGTAAAAGTAATTACGATTAAGAATTCAACATAAATTTTATTTGTATCGCATTTTATTCGAGTTTTCTAAAAATTCAAATAAAATAATTATCCCTTAATAAAAATTGAAGACAGATTTTTATTTTGAATTTACCTAATTTAAATATAATAACATCTAACTAAAACAAATGAAAACTTAAAAGGTGTAGACATGGTAAAAATGAGTCGTCTTTTGAAAAAAAAAACCGCTTACATCATAATAGGTATAAGTATAGCGTGTTTGATACTTGGTCCACTAATGGGATTACTATTAGATAAAATGACAATTTACGACAAGGATTCTGAACTCATACTAGAAGATAGTAGTTTAGGTCTGACGAAGGCGTTCGCTAAACCTGTGACTTTAAGTAAAGATCAAAAGCTCATAGTAGAGATTTCAGAATTTTACCCGAATACAAGTATTACTATTAAAATTATTGCTAAGAGCGTTTACGATCGAGCGTTTAGTTTAAATAGCACTCCAAGCGGAATTTCAGGTTTAAATTTTGTATATTCTGAATTTGGATGGGGGGCAAGCCCTGCGGGTAGTACAAACGGAGCTACAGCACTATCCTTACCGAGTAGCGGAATGTATTTCTATATCGAATTTATGGGAGATAGAGTAGGAGATTCTTTAATATCGTGGCCAGGTGATTATTTCGTTATAGTTTACGGAACTAACTCAGGTCCAGCTTCAGTAGAAGACGTATATTTTGATATTAGCATAAAAGTTGATGGCCCAGGAGAGACTTTGAATAATCTTTTAATAATAATAGGAGCACTCATTCTAGTTGCTTACGCAATGTTAGCATTAGTATCAATTTTAAAAGCAAATTATCTAAGGTGATTAAAAATGGGGACAGAAGAAAGAAAAGTAAGCATAGTTGATATGTTACCAGTAATGAGCAAAGAAAAAGCGACTAAATTCCTCATCTATGGATTATTAGTAGCAATCATTTTTGGTACCATACTCATGATTAGTAAATCAATTGCAGATAATGCTTCCGTATGGCTATCATTAGAAAACCAACAAAACGAAATGAACTATATGCAAGGATTATACGGGTATAACGATTATATCGTAAAGATTGAAAGAGCGCTTTTAATCAGATATTGGATGGAATATCAGGTGATTATTGTTGGAAATATAGCTAGAATCGGTGTAAATGTTGGATTATTCTTTATAGTTGTAGGATTTCTGAGTTTTGCTTTAAATGACAAATTTGACGAAAAATCAAGAAGAATATATCTTATTCTAGCCGGTGCTATTCTGTTTATAATCATGGTAACCACGTTTTTCTCTCAAATTGCGATTTTTGTATCGTAAATCTAAATAATTTTTTTCTTTTTTTTTATATCTTTAACTAAGAAAGAATATATATCATTCATCAATTAACTAGAAATTACTCCTAATTTCAGTAGGTAAATCTCATTATGAACTCTGGACAAGGTGATACAAAAAGACAGGAACCAGTTAAATCTCCGTTATTGGTGGAATTTATAATTTATTTGCTTTTTGCACTAGGTCCTTTAACGGGTAATGTCATTCTTGTCTTATTTGGAGTACTGTCCGCTGATTTTTCTGTTTTACCAAGTGATTTGTTAATAACCATCCCCTCGTTTATGTTCCCATTTGCCTTCGTGCAATTATTTTCAGGGGCAATTTCAGATGTAAAGGGGAGATACACAGTAATTTTATTAGGCCTGTCAATTTTTGGGATGGGAATGATTCTAGCATCTTTATCGTTCTCCCTAATAATCTTTGTTTTAGCTAATGTATTAGGTGGAATTGGTTTTGGTTTTGTAAACCCAGTTTTAATAGCATTAATTACAGACATAACCCCAGGACCTAAAATCTCTAAAAAAATGGGATTTCTTGGTGCCGTTGCTAATCTAGCAGTTGGAATTGGTCCTTTACTAGCTGGACAAATATTAATAGTAGGGTGGAGATATCTTTACGTAATTTTTATTGTTATTATTGTTGTAGGTTTCATAATAATCTTTAGTCTAAAAAGAAGCCAACCAAAAAATACTTCAGAAATGAAAATTCGAGAATTTTTCTCGCATTTGGGAATAGAACTTCGAAGACCTGTGGTATTACTGTTGATTTTATCAGCTTTTTTAGTTTCACATACTTCAATCGCAGCGATTATATGGACGTCTCGATCATTTACCCATGTAATTCCTGAAAATATTTCAGGTGTGGTTCTATTACTATATGGGATTATGGGGTTCGTATCTGCAAATATTGCGGGGATAACGCTTAAAAAGAGAGGAATTAGGCTTACTCTGTCTATTGCATTGATTTCACTTATTATAGCTGATGTAATTTTAGTTATATTTGGTGATAATAGTTTTGAAGCCCTAGTTTTAACCACTACAGGTTTGCTTTTTATGGGCTTCGCAGGCGGAATATTATTTACGTCTCTCA
>JAHLWV010000181.1 GCA_019057735.1 Promethearchaeota archaeon
GTCCTTCTAAAGAAAAGTTTGTAAACGATGAAAGTTTAGATTATCGATTACGAGACAAAATTTTGGATGTAGTTGATCTTGGTTATGGTGGTATTGAGGGAATCCGTGCGTTGATCCATAAAATTAAAGATCAAATAGCTAACGTAAAGTACATTAGAGAAAAACAAATAATGCAATCATTTCTGAATGCAGTTTCAAAAGATACTGGTTTAGTCTCATACGGTCTTGAGGAAGTGCAAAAAGCTTTAAATATGGGTGCTGTAGCTAAATTAATTCTTTCTGAAAAATTAGATACTTATCAAGTAAATATTGCTTGTTCCAATTGTAAATACGAAGAATCTCGAACAGCAAGGGAGCAGGAGGTGAAAAAATTAGAAATGTCTATTCAAGATGAAAATTGTCCTGAGTGCGGTTCTAACACCTTTAATGTAAGTGATTCTGTTTTAATAGTTGAAGAGCTTGGTTCCATCGCAGAAACGATGGGAACCGAAGTAATTATAATTTCTCCGGATACCGAAGAGGGAGAAATGCTTTATAGTACTTTCGGTGGAATAGTCGCGATTCTTCGATATAAATTAACTTATTAGAGTAAATTTAATTATTTTTATTTTTAAAATTTCATTAAAAAAACATAAGAGCATTACAGAAATAAAGTAAAAAAATTATTGGGGAACACTATGAACTTACCTGAAATGTTATTGAATTTAAAGATAATAATGTTTGGTGGGAAAGGAGGTGTTGGAAAAACAACTTGTGCTTCAAGCGCTGCGATATGGGCAGCAGAACACAAAAGAAACACTTTGATTATTAGTACTGATCCTGCTCATTCTTTAGGAGACAGTTTCGGGATAGCACTTCCCCCCGGAGAACCAACAAAAATACCTGGTGTAAAACGCTTAACTGCTTTAGAAATAGACCCTAAAGCGGATATGTCAGAATATAAAAGTTTGACTGGCATGAACCCGGGAGAAGGAATGGAAATGCCAGATATAATAGGCGGATTGCCAATGATGGAAGATTTACAAGATATCACCTCAATGAGTCCTCCTGGGATAGACGAAGTTTTCGCGTTATTAAAGGTTTTAGAATTCATAGAGACTGATCACGATTACGATTTAGTCATCTTTGACACGGCACCAACGGGTCATACTTTGAGATTTTTAAGCCTTCCAGAAACGCTATCAGGCTGGATAGGTAAACTATTGAAGATGAGATTAAAATTAGGAAATCTTATGGGAATGATGAAGAGTCTTTTTACAAGCGGGGAAAAAAAAAAAGATAATTCATTGGAAGTTTTAGAGAGATTAAAAGATTCAATCGTTAGAGCACGAGATGATCTTACTAACCCCCTGATAAACTCGTTTGTTGTAGTGATGATACCGGAAGAGATGGCTATTTCAGAGACGGGACGTCTTTTAGGTGAACTATTAAAATATAACATCCCTGTTTCAAATATTGTTGTGAACCAATTATATCAAGATGAGGATGATCTATGTGATTTTTGCCGATCGAGAAGAAAGATGCAAGCTAGTAATTTGCTTAAAATTCAGAAAGTCTTTAGAGATGAACTCGGCAAAAATCTAATCGAGATTCCACTTTTTAGAGGAGAAATCAGAGAATATGATAATTTGAAATTATTCGGAGAGCAACTCGTCAAATTAAACTAGTTACGAAACTCACTTAGATATTTGCAGTATAAACAGATATTGGTTTTACCACACGGGTACCCACATTTTTTACAGGCATTATAGGATTTACGTATGTAATGTTTAGAAAAAATTTCAGAACTCTCCAAAAATCCGTTCAGCAAATTGAATTCTATTTCTGGGCTAAATTTTTTGCATTCTTGAATGAATTCTAGAACGCGTTTCCTTAAAATTGGATCTTCCTCTCTGTATGGGCAATGTGAAGGGTAGTAGTTAATTTTTTTCAGGTTTGCGTAAAGGAATATTTCTTCTTCTGGAATTTTCATTAGCGGAGTGATTCTTCTGACGAAATACTTCTTTATTTCTTTACTTTCTTCTTTGAAAAGATACTGATTAGCGATAAGCTTAAATCTTTTAAAAAGAATATTCATTAAATAAGTTTCTGCTATGTCTGTTAAATTATGACCCATTGCGAGGACATCTGCTCCTAAGTCTTTTGCGGTTTCGTTTAAAATTCTTCTTCTAAGAGTAGCACAGAAATTGCAAGCATAGGTATTTTTTGTGTCGTTCTTTTTCAATTCTACTATTTCATCTAAGGTTTTACCGGTTTTCTCTTTAAAGGAAACAATTTTATGTTCAATCTTATATTGCTTACAAAATTCAATAGCGTTCTTTGTGCTATTACTTCTATAATCTCTAATCCCTTCATCGATGGTTATTGCTATTATTGGATTCGAATGATAACTATTAGCTTGAATTTGCTTAAGGTTATAGAGTAAAGAAAGAGAATCTTTTCCACCAGAGATACCCACTACGATTTTATCATTTGGTTTTAGCATTTTATATTTAGATATTGTCTGGTAAATATTTTTCTCAATTCTTTTCGTAAAACATTTAGTGCATATTAATTCGCCAGAATATTTTCTGTGAACTACCAGCGAATTTTTACTGCAATAGTCGCATGTACCAGTTTTCAGAAAAACATTATAGGAGCTATCAAAATTGTTTATGAAAATCACATCAGCGATATAATTAAAAACCAAAAAGATTAAATCCAAATAACGAAAATGATAGTAGGAAGTTCCCAAGAATGAGACCTAGCGCTACAAATCTTACCGCGTTTAAAACAATCCTTTTAATTTTTCGTTTATCATCGTACAAGTATTCGAAAGAAACTTCAAAGACTGAATTTTTTTTTAGTTTCGTAGTTTCAGGAAGCTTAACGGATACAGTGTCCTTATATCCGTCTCCTATTGAATCTATTAATTCATAATTGTCTTTTCCCAAGAGGACTTCACCATTTTGTGTGCCCTTATTATCCTCCTTCAAAAGAATTTTAACGTATTCTACATTTTCAACCCGGTATTCTGTTAATTTGCACTCCGTATCAGTTCCTTTATAGATTAATCTATCAATCTTTTTCTTTTTAGATTTATAGTCTTCGCCAAATATCCAATCAATTAATTCTTTTAGGAATCTATCCCCGTCAAAAATGGGTAGGGGCATCATATTAAACAGGGTTATGCTAAAAGCTATAATAAAAAGCCATACAAGCTCTCTGATTAGGAAATCTGGCCAATTACTCGTAAAAAATTTTGCGATGTCATTTTTATGCATCCAATAAGAATTACTTTGAACACCAATGAAAACGCCAACAATTTCTACATCTAAAATGTAATCTTTTCCTGAGTCAGTTGTAAGGTTTATAGCTTTTAGATTAAAGTCAGTTAGCAACAGTTCTAAAGTGTCGCCGTTTGATGTATTAATATCTGTTCCGTTCACTTTGGAAATAAGTATGTTTGTTATAGTACTACTCGAGAAATTATAAGTAATTATTAACCCAGTACCATTTGGAATATACGCATAACGGATTCCTATATCATATCGAGGACCCACGGTAACATTTTTTTTGGAGTAGGAATCGCTAGATGGATTGTAAGTACTAAAAGTTAAATTTTCTCCTATTGCGAATTTAACGCTAGTAGAATTACTCAGTATTGAAGTAAAACTAATGTCCTGAGATAAATCAAGGTTTAAAAATTGGCTATCAGGATCGTTTTGATGTTTGATTGCAATTATAGCATCTCCACTCTCAAGATTTCCGTAATTAAAACCTCCCTCTTGAGGTGTTAACACGCTATTAATTTGAACCGTTTGTACGTAGAAAGGAGAAACTATAGCTGGAAAACTTAATATTAATAGGAACGCTACACCTGCAGTTATCGCATTCACATATGTTCCTGCAGCAGCTATTCTAAACCGAGTGTTTCTTTTAAATTTAGACGATCTTAATGTTCTCTCATCAACTTCTACAAAAGCGCCAAATCCAACTAAAAAAAACAAACCAGCTCCGAGTACACCGGTTGATTTAATTTCTACTCCATCAATACTAGCAGAAATGCCATGAGCAAACTCGTGAGTCGTCACTATAAATAACAGCGGCAATAACAGGTACATGAAAACTGGTAGGTCGATTGTAACCCCTGGGATAAGGGGAATAATAGCGTTTTCTATGCTAGGTTGGAAAAAAAGGTTTACAATGTTAGTAAAGAAAAAGTAAAAGCCATAAATTGTAAATCCAAAAGATACGAATATGCCTATATTCCAAAATATCCTCCAAAATCGAGGGGCTTTTTTCGATATTCTTTGAATAAGTTTATTGAGTTTTTTAGTCTTAAACATAGCGAGTAAAGGGAAAAATAAAGTGTAAGCCTCTTTTTTGTTTCTGAGTAAAAAGACAAAAATAAACACAATAACCCAAAAAACTAAAGATATGATAAACCAAGGGTTTAATAAGAAATCTACAATAAGATCGAGTAAGGTCATAAAACGTTAGTAAATCCTAATTCTTGTGATAGAAAGGTTAATTTAGAGTAAAAATTAAGGTTATTCTTTTTATTTTAAAAATGTATTTGCTAGCTATATAATTAATTCTAATTTCTTTAAAATCCAGTTATTAATCAGAAATTTTTGTTTAACATTTTTCTTTGGAAGATATTGGTTACTAATGGCAGATTTTGGTATCCACTCTTCTTTGTTTTTAAAGTCAATTAAAACTGCTTTTTCCGTTTCTCCTACGATAAATCCATAAAGATTACTGATGTCATTTGGTTTTTTTTTCGTATTATTAGGGTTATGTGAAAGGATTTGATCGTCTAACTGGATGTTAAGGTTGTCTGATTGGAACTGATTTTTTTGATTACGTTTCTTTTGTAATGTAGAATATACTATTTTTTCATTAAGGAAGTGAGTTAAAAGAAGACGCAAAATTTCAGTTTGAGCTAAATTGAGCCTTTTTGAGTATTTTCCTACATTAATCCAAAGAACATCTTGATTATTATCTTCCCAATTAAAAAATATGGATGTTTCTTTATCTTTAAAGACATGTTGACATTGCCATTTTTGAGTTTTATGGTTCAAAACTCTTAATATCATTACGATCTCTTCTAATGAAAACTTAACCGCTTTGCCCTCGTTATTTGAGGGTTTTTCCCAAACTCCATTTGGTTTTTTTTTAAAACAATGGATAAACATAAATGGATCGGAACTTGAAGAACTGCTAACAATTATCCCTGTATTCTGTCCAAAAAAGCTTTTTGAATGAGAATTAGCCATTTCGATAAATTTGTGAGTTTATTTTAAATAATTACATGTTAATTTAGATTGTACTAAAAAAACACCACTAATATC
>JAHLWV010000182.1 GCA_019057735.1 Promethearchaeota archaeon
TCATCTGGTATTTCCCGGTTAATTACTTTCTTTAATATTTCTTCCTTCGAGGGTATGGTTACCACTTCGTGAATGTGTCCTAGATAAGCATCTGACATAATAAATACCGGGCAACGATAAGTCTCAGCAAAATTAAAAGCAGTAATAGTTAAATCATATAATTCTTGACAACTCATCGGGGCTAAAGTTATCACTTGAAACTCGCCGTTTCCAGCAAATCGCATTAACCCTATATCGTTATGATGTGGTTCAGTTACAAACCCTGTTCCAGGACCATTACGCTGTACATCACAGAATACAAATGGTACTTCCAGGTTTGCAGCCATTGAGATGGTTTCAGTCATCAAAGAAATACCCGGTCCAGAGGTTGCTGTCATAGCTTTGCTTCCGACTAAAGAAGCTCCAATCACCGCATTGATTGATGCTAATTCGTCTTCCATCTGCATACATACTCCACCAATTTGTGGTAATCTCACAGCAAGATGCTCAATAACTTCAGTGCTTGGAGTGATAGGGTATCCTCCAAAGAATTTCAATCCCGCAGCGAGAGCACCTTCTGACATTGCTATGTTTCCCATCATTAAATGTTTTCCTTCTGGTAAGAATCTTTTGTTATATCCTATATCCATTTTTCTAACCTCGTTAAACCTTAGCTTTTTTTGCTATAGTTTCATTTTCTGATTCATCCAAAATATAAATACACCAATCTGGGCATCCATATTCGCATCTTTTACATGCCGTGCAATATTTTGCTTTTCCTTCTTTAACTAGGGGTATATACGCTATTCTCATATTTAATTCATCTCCCATCTCTAAAATTCCCGTTGGACACAAATATACACAGGCTTGGCAGCCCCCACACCTATTTTTATTTAGGAATAGCGAAAAATTCTTCTCCTTATTTTCTAATAATTTTGGAATATTGAACCATCTCAGTTTTTTTCTAATATCTAATTATATATTTTTATCGATATATATTTCAATTTAATTTATTTTAAGTCTTTCTCCAATTATTCTTAAATAAAATAACATCACATCTTAATTTAAACTAAAAAGTTAATTAAATTATGAGAAAATTAATTTATTTAGGGTGTTTATCCAGCTCTAAATATAAAGAAACTTGCGAAAATGGAATAAAGATTATTAAATTCCTAGACGATGAATACGAAATACTCGATGATGTCCCTTGTTGCGGTGCGTTATCTTATCACATAGCCAACGACGAAGAATTAAAGAAACATGTAGAATTTGTAAATAATTGGTTTAGATCAAATGATGTTTCTAAAATTGTTACGATTTGTGCAGGTTGTTATAATTACCTAACTCGATATTATACTCAATTTTTGGGTTCTGAATTCAATATTGAAGTTAAACACCTATTACAATTCATGGCTCTACCCAAAAATATAAAGAAGTTGAATTTAAAGCATTCTGGTAAGAAATTAAAGGTAAGTTATCACGATGCTTGTCATTTAAGAAATGCTGTGATTCCTATTATTGAGGAACCGAGACTGATTCTGAATTCAATTGAAAATGTTGAACTTAAGGAGATGGAAAGTATTAAAACTAATAGTCTCTGTTGTGGTGCTGGAGGAGGTGTTTATTCAATATTTAAAGAAAATAGTGATTATAATTCAAAATTAATTTTTAATCAATTAAATCGTGGTAAATTATTATTAACGGCATGTCCATTTTGTTTTACGGCATTTTCACGAATTAGAGAAGAGAACCAAATAAAAAAACCTGTTATAAAGTTTGAAGATTTTATTGTAAACATTATGGAAGGAGTTGATCCACTAAAGTGAATGAAAACGGTAAGGGACTTTATGAAAAAGTCAAGAATAAAATTGAAACGTCGCAGAAAGAAGGGACTTTAGAAAAGCAATTTGGAGATTTCTGGAAATTTGCTTGCGTGATAAAGACCAGACAACATGATTTAAGGTATTTATATGACGATACAAGTCGAGAATTTGTTGATAAATATCGTGATAATCTTATTGAAATGCGAGAAGAATTTGTCAATAACATGGATGCTTATGTTGAAAAATGCATTAACATAATGCGTAAGAAGAATTTCACTGTTCATTACGCAAAAACAAACGAAGAAGCTCAAAAGATTTTCATGGAAGAATTAGGAGATTCTAAAATCATCTATAAATCAAAATCAAATGAAGCTAAAGACATTGGGATTATTGATGTTTTGAAGGAGAATGAGATTACAATTAAAGAAACTGACTTGGGTGATGTGCTCGTTCAATTATTTGATTATAAATTACCTAGTTTTCAAGTCGGCCCAGGGGCTCACTTTACTGAAGAAGAAATAGCTAAAAAAATAAAAGAAGTATACGGTGTGGAAATTGAACCCAGAGCTCAAGCAATTGTTAACTACTTTAGAAGTACTTACAGAAACGAATTACTCAACGATGTGAAAATTTCTTTAACTTCTGCAAATGCTATATCTGCTGAAGATGGTACGATAGTTTTAGGAGAAAATGAAGGTAACATTAGTCTTATAACAAGAGCAACTGATAAACACATAGTAGTTTGCGGTATTACTAAAATTGTTCCTACCATATTCGATGCAATACTAGTGACTAAATCACAGTCTCGGATTAATAATGTTTCCTATAATTACATAAGTCTCATTTCTGGACCGTCAAATACTTCTGATATACAAGGTACAAGTGTTCAAGGTATGTATGGAGCAAAAGAAATTGTCGTTATCCTTGTTGATGATTGGAGAACAAAAGCTGCTAACGAAAATCTCATCTACGCGGATTTCTTGAAATGCATTGGCTGTAAATCCTGTATTTATCCTTGCACTGCTTCACGAGCTTTTGGAAATATCTACGCCTCTAAGTATGGGTTGGGTGCTACTGCAATAATACGAGATTATATTCACAATGGTATCGAGGCTGCTGTAAATGATGGTCTTTTTCTCTGTACGGGATGCGAAAACTGTTACCATTGGTGCCCTGTTTCAATAAATTGTGGCGAAATTCTAAAAGATATGAAAAAAGAAGCAACGGAAAAAGGTTTAGCGCCCCCACATCTGGAACAATACAAAGAGAAGATATTTAAAGATAAAAATCCGTTTTTATAATCTATTTTGTTTTTACTTACAATTCATATATTGAAACGGTGCTGCTGTATTTCTCCAAATAGCTATATCATTAAAACCTAATTTTTCTGCTTGAGTTTCTTCACCATTCAATGTAATCTTTATCTTTAACCATAGAACTTCTGCAAGTTCCTCCACGGAATTATCTCCTTTAATAATTGAACTAACATCAACATCTATATTTTCTGCCATCCAATCACAAGTTTTCGGATTCCCACATACTTTTATCACTGGAACTACCGGATTTCCACAAGGACTACCCCTTCCTGTAGTCATGATAATAATATTTGCTCCTACTGCTGCTAATCCTGTCATTGATTCAACATCCAAACTTGGTTCGACCATTAGCCATAATCCCTTCCCTTTAGGTTTCTCCGTATATTGAATTAATCCTTGAATAGGAGATTTACCCGCTTTTGCTATCGTACCTAAACTTTTTTCTTCTATAGTTGTTAATCCGCCTCGAACATTCCCAGGAGTCGGCTGTACTCCAAGAAAATTAATACCTAAACCTTTCAGATTATCTAAAAAACCGGAGAGTAGCTCATGTATTTGTTCTGCGACACTTTTATCGATTGCTCGTTTAATAAGTAAATGTTCTGTCCCAATCCATTCCGTAAATTCTGGTAAAATAGAAGTCCCTCCAAGTCTAACGATTCTATCAGATACAATTCCTAAGGCTGGATTCGCAGATATCCCTGAAATTGAATCGGATCCCCCACATTCTAACCCTAAAACGATATGAGACAAATCAAACGGTTCTCTTTTCACTTCTTTTGCGTCCTCTGAAAATCTGCTCCCAATCTTTACACCTTTTTCTATTGCAGCTGGTGATCCTCCTTTAACTTCTTGTAAATCAAAAAATTCAACTGGTTTCTTTGACTTTTTGATATTTTTAGCTAATAATCTACTACTGATATTTTCACATCCTAAACCAACTACTACAACTCCAAATACATTAGGGTTAGTTCCTAAACCAATTAGAGTATTTAGGGTATTTTTATAATCAGGTCCAAATTGACCACACCCTAAAGGATGAGTAATCGGCACAGCACCCTTAACTTTTTTGGCGATTTGCTGAACTACATGATTTACACATACAACAGAAGAAATTATAGCGATCTTATTTCTAATTCCTACTTCTCCATTCGGTCGTTGATATCCCATAAATTCTTCAATCATACTTTTACTACCTCCTTGAGATACTGACTAGTAAGGTTATGAGTATGTATCCAATCTCCTTTCTTTATATCTTCGGTAGTAATCCCTATAGAGTGGCCATATTTTTTAACCAATTCACCTTTCTTAATATCTTCTAAAGCGATTTTATGCCCCATCGGAATATTATGATTTATTTTTATGAAAATCTCGTTTATTCTTAATTCAGTGTTTTTAGAAATATCTATTAAAGCCGTAGCGCTATTATCATCCAAATGCATAATTATGAAATTATTTTTTAAACCAGACATCTCAGATCAATACACTTCAAATTCTATTATATAATGTTCTTAATTTTCTTAACATTTATAATATTTAATATTTATTTATGAATTAATTACAAATTTTAAAAAAGAGTTAATTAAAATGCCAAATGGTTATATGGGAAAAATATTATGGGTAAATCTTAATGATGAGACTTTTGAAGAGGAGAATGTTCCAAAAGAGTTATATCGACAATATTTAGGCGGTTTTGGATTAGCTGCTAAGTACATTTATGAAAACATGCCTAAAAATGTAGATCCTTTGGGTTCAGAAGCTATATTAGCTTTTTTTCCAGGTTTATTAACTGGAACATTGGCACCTCTTACGGGGAGATATATGGTGGCAGGTAAGTCGCCTCTTACGGGAACATGGGGGGACTCTCATTGTGGAGGTTTTTTCGGACCTGAAATAAAGAAATCGGGGTACGACGGAATATTAATTAAGGGTATAGCAAAAAGTCCAAAAATAATAACGATTGTGGATAATGAGAAGCAAATTATTGATGCTTCTGACATATGGGGTTTAGATACGATAGAAACGGAAGAGAAGTTATTAGAAAAATATTCCGGTGCCAGAATTGCTAGTATTGGCGTTGCTGGGGAAAAACTTTCTTTAATTTCTGGAATCGTAAACGATAAGGGAAGGATAGCAGCTAGATCTGGTTTGGGTGCTGTAATGGGTTCTAAAA
>JAHLWV010000183.1 GCA_019057735.1 Promethearchaeota archaeon
CTAACGAATAATTTTGAAATTGACAACCTGAATTGTTTTCCCATTGGAATTCAAACTGAATGTTATTAAACCAAAGGTTAAGCCCTGCGATATAATTAGCATTAATTGGATTTAAGGTCTGGAGTTTGAACTTAAAAACTATAAAGACGTCTTCGTAACTCTGATTAGATATTTCGTATATTTTTGATAATAAATCCTTTTTCTCTTCGTTAGATAACTGAAAAAGTTGAATATTATTTAAAGCGTTAATCTCAAAAGAATTATCGTCTATCTCAAATAGTAGTTCTTCGGAGAATATGCTCCATATTTTATTCAAATAGAGATCCTTAAGTTCGTAATCTCTTTTCCAATCGTTAAATATTAATTCATCTGAGAGTACTAAATCAAAATTTTCGTTGGACTCCACCATTATCATAGTTTCACAAGTTAAAGAGCCTAAAATTGGGGAACCTTCGGGTCTTGATTGATCGTCAGAATAATAAAAAGCGTCAAGATCAACGTCTAAATCGAGAAGATTAAGGTCGGAAGGCATTAGGGTACTATCTTGTAGAAATTCTAAGTCCTTTAGGTTCATTCGATGATTTATTAAAAATTCACTTGAAGAAACTCGATTTTCAGGTTCTAATAGTGCGAAAATCCCAAATCCATTTGGATTAATACTCTCAGAGAAGTTGTTCAACGAAATAATATTACTTCCAACCCTAATTGGACGAGAATTATCCCAATAGTAAACTTCAGAATTAGGCTCAATAGGAGCCGCAAATTCGTTTAACCCGTTGTAAAATCCAAACCCTCTAAAATAAGTTGGGGGATGTAAAGCTTCCAGTTTAACATAATCAAACCTTAGGGAGATTTTTTCGCTACATCCCGCCTTGTAAATAAAGTTTGCCTTAATCTTTATCTTAAATTGTTGTCCTCCTTCTGTAAAATACTGAGAAAGATTTAGATTAATTATTTGCCATTTTCCCCCTTGACCGTTATAATATCCTTGGTAATCAATTTGTTCGCGAACAATTTCACCATCTCGAAACACCTGAGATGTAAGGTCCACCCAAATTTCATCGTTTAAAGAATTGAAGTTATATAATTGATATTTATATTCTAGATGGGCGTAATTCGCAATTGTTCCTAAATAGGTAATCAAGGGGCTTTCAATGGTTACCTGTGAACTTTTTAAAACGTCGTTATATATGATTTCTGGCTCTTCGCTAAAAAACTTGAATCCGGAAGATTTTATCCATTGTGGCTCGAACGCAGAAAATTCTTGCAAGTAAAATAAGCGATTTTTTACCATAAAGTTGTTTTTATTATATTCTAGGACAGTTCCATTGTAAGTTTCTCTATCGGTAGGAGCGTTGTGAATAGTATTGACAAATTTATTTGTTATTATCTCACAATCTTCTATACGAGTAGTTGTCTCGTAAAACAAGCTTTGTTCTCCCTCATAGACCATTTTACCGCGCATATATGGCCCATAGTGGATATAAGTAGTGCTATAATATGAAATTAAACCGTACTCTCCAATATTTTGTTCAATTAATTTTTTATACGCAAAAGTTGCTTTTTCTCTATCCACTAAATATAAAGATACATTGCCAGATACAGGATTCATTAAAGAATCTTTAACACTTGCTTTAAACGCGTTTGTGTAAATTAAATCTTCTGAATTAAAAATGGAATAAATGCTTCCTCGTCTATTTGATATTCGAGGGTCTTCTGAATATTGAGGATAAAAAAAGACCTTGTCTTTTTGAACATTAAGGGTATACTCACGACTTGTTGACGGCTTCCCAATAGAAATGCCTTCCTGTACTATATAAAAGAGTTTTAAAGAATACTCTCCTGGAAGTACAGAACTGCTAGCAGAGTTTAAATCTACTTTAAAATATACTTCCCTTTCTGGAAATGGACCATTAAAGGTTTTAGATTTAAAATTATGGCTTTTTGAAAATAATTTTGCTTGAGATTTTAGTTTATTTGGAACGTCTGAGTTTATTAGATTCAATTCTGCATGAAAAGTAATTTTCTGGAAAATACTAGCAGAAATTCTAAACTTTATAACTAGTAATGAATTAAATGTAATATCAGTTAAATCCTCCGAATTTTGAATATAATCAAGATTTTCTAAGTCATATTTTTTACCTGCTTTTCTTAACCCTTGAGGAACGATTGCGAAGGACGGATTAGGACAAATTTGTTCTTCGAGAGAGAGATGTTCCCAGGCCAAAACCATGGGAAATAGTACCAAGAAAATTATAATTAAAAAAGCGTTAAATTTTAGATCTGTTGATTTTTCCATTCTTTTCTAACCTCCCTTTTTCTCTCGTTACTTATAGATCTAAGAATGTTATGGAATTTTTTACGATTCCTTCCATTGAGACAACCGTTATCCTTATATTCTAAATTAATCATAAATTTTTTCTTTATATATGTATTAGAGATTAATCTTTATGTGATATATGTCATAGTATGTAATGGAAAACCGTGCTATTTAAATTTATCCTTTCAGTTTTACTCAGAAATGAGAGAATTTTAATTTTCTCCCAAATTTGAGAGAAATTTTAAAAGTTATCAAAATTGAGAAAATACTTTTTCTTTATATAAAACGGTTTTAAAGTACTTGTAACTATAATAAAATAACATTAAATCGAAATTAATCATGAATATAGAAGAAATTAAAAAAAAAGTTGACATAAATTTTGAACTCTTTCATTTAATATTGTTTCTACTAGAAACTGATATTGCTACTGAAAGGGAACTTTTAAAAGTTTTCCCAAAAAGTTCTCAGACTCTCAATCGACGTTTAAAAGAATTAACCCTCCAAAAATTGATTATAAAAAGAAAAAATCTGTTTAAGGAAAAGAAGAATGCTCACAATATTTACAGTAGCACTCCAAAACTTTACGATCTAATCCAATACCTTTCTGACAATATTTCTAAAGTAACAAACCGAATTCAAACAATTTTACGTGAAGATCAAGATACATTGAAAAGTTCAGAAGCTTAAGATCCCCTTATTTCGAATTAAAAACGATAACTGCTAAACATGACATTATCCAGAAAATATAAACAGAGGATTTTGGTTCTCATTATTACGGCTTCAATTTTCGGAAACATGATATTTGGGAGTAATCTCTCCAGTTCTACTAAGACCGTTGTAGAAATATACGATTTGGTTACCATCGATTATCAAATGTGGGAGTCCGACTACGCACAAAGTTACGATTCTCTCAATCCCATACTTGACGAGATCTTAGTTATTACAGTAATACCCTTAACTGAAGATCCTGAAAAGGGTATAATTTTAGGATTATATAATAATATAATCGGGAAAGGTGTACATTATGAAAGTAGTCTAATATGGTTGGATAAATGTATAGATCAAGATAGCGACGGAATTGATGATTTTACAGGGAAACCAGCTTTAACTTATGGCAACAGCTCGCATATGTACTTTAACACTTGCTTGATGGTCCAATTTAGAGTCTTAGATGTTCAAAAATACGGTTATATACCCCCAATTGAGCTCGATCCAGCTGTCATTTACGGCGTTATCGCGATAACGCTTCTCTTAATCTTAGCTGGGATCATTGCGTTTGCCATTTGGAAGCGCGAGCCCGTTCAGGTAATCGAGAAACCTCAATTTATTTTTCTATACGACCCCAACACGCTCAAAAAAATGACGAAAGAGAACAAGGACAAGCGCACGAAGCACTACAAAGAGGGGTTCGAGCCTTGCTACGATTGGGGCGAAGGAACGGAGTTTGTCGTACCTAAGTGGGCGGAAGAGGTCGTAGATAGAGAGCTAAAAAGAGGTAAGAAAGATGGACGCATCGCTAAAGATAGGCTTCCTTCAAATTTAACCGCTCAAAAGATAGAATATTGCACTTACTTCTACAAAGACGACATGTTAGTTTTGCGAGCGTATCGCCGAATTCACCCGGAAGATAGTAAAATTACTAATTGAACTAAAATTGGATTTAGGTTATTAATTTTAATTAATTCCTTATCTTGGATATTTTTTAAAACATAAAGATTTGATTTAAGTTATAAAAACTTGAGAATTTATATCAAATTAAAATATTTTTAGATATATTAAATTAGTAGACAAAAATTAAATAGATTATATGAATTCGAATTGGAGATGATTATCATGTCTAAGATTAATTTTAGACATCGGGAATTAAAATTTAGCTCTAAAATTTATAAAAAACTATCTAATGGTTTAACTTTCCCTTTAGCCACATCCCACATTTTTTTTACATCAGAATCATTCCAATTTTTAAATCTTTTATCTCTATAGTATTTTATCATGTTCAACCATTTAGCTTTTACATCAAATCTGCAACAAAATAATAAAGTGTAATAAAAACCACTTTCTGACGCGATCTTTAACTTTTCAATATTTTTCAACCCAATTTTGTTTAATTGACCTATGTATATATCGCATAAATCTTCTTTTTTTGTAGTGGGAGGGATGTTTTTTCCAAAAAAATCCTTTACTTTTTGAGGATTTGGTTTTAAATTACGAACAATGCCCGCGTCTTGAAATGTTATAATTATATCACCAAATTTATGAATATCTCTTATCTTTTTAATAGTTTCATACCTAATATCCATTCCTTCATTGTCAATTATCATTAAATAGTTGAATATATTATCATTACTCTTAATGTCATTCAAAATTTTGATTGCCCATAAATTGGAGTCAATTTCTTTAGAATTTGAATCAATTTCTATCTCAAAATGATTGTTATAAAATCTATTTAAAGATATCAATCTCTTTTCTAAAATTGTTCTTTCATCAAGTTTCAAATCATTCGCATAGATCTTCTTAAAACCCCCATTTTTTCTATATGAAATTAAAGCGGCACTTATAGAACTTCCTGGAAATACAAATTCATCTTTACCTCCACTTTTTGTTATTTTATTCATCCCAAAACTGCTTAATAGATCAATAAAATAGAGATTTATAAACTTCCGACGACCTAAAATTGTCAAATACTCATCTATATAATGTCTAATTACAATTTGCTTTGTAGCCATCCACCAACCTCGCTTATCTTCCCTCTTATAAAAGTGATTTGGAGTAGAGAGAGAAAAGTTTGGAATTCGATAAAGAATATTGGTATCATTTAGTAATTCTTTAATATTCTTTAAATGAAATTCAAAATTTGATTGGGTACTAAATTCAGGAAAAGACATAAGTTTCTAGATATTATAATTTAGTTAAGTAAATCTTAACTAATGATTTACGTATTTAATTTTTGTTAAATTTTAGA
>JAHLWV010000184.1 GCA_019057735.1 Promethearchaeota archaeon
AATCTTTTCTCTCTTCAATGATAACGTCTTTCCCTTCGTATCTGTACTCAAAAATAGTTTCTTTTTGTGGAAATAACACATCTTTAGGAGGAACCTTTGAATTCAAGTAGTCTAATTCGATTTCTTCTGCATTAGAAATCTTTTTGAATGCAATATTACCTTTTACTTTAGTAGGAGCGTAAAATTTGTAGTCTTTTTCTAGCTCGCTATACAGCTTACCAATGTCGTCTTTTTTCAATATTTTTTCTGCCATATCTTAACCACTTCTCTTAATCCTCTTCTAGCATAAATTCTTGGGCATCTTCCATCTTGTAATCTACCATAGGTGGTAGCACATCTGGGTCGAGGCCTGAAGTGAAATCAAATCGTTCTTTAACGATTTTTTCTAATTTTCTATTAATTTTATTTAAATCGATGCCCATAGGGCAAACGAGTGAGCACGCACCGCACGCAACGCATCTTCCCGCCATGTGCATTGCCCGGATCAAGTGATAGACGAATACGTCGGGTAAATCAGTTGTCTTCCCGAACCAAACTGGCTTGTTTTGATCTACAAAACAAAGGTTACAATAACACATAGGACAGGCTTCTCGACACGCGTAGCACCTGGTACACACGCTTAACTCTTCTGTAATCTGGTCCCATTTTTCTTCGGGAGTTAACGCTTCAAACTCGGCAATGTCGCTAAAATCGTCTACGATGTTCGAATATTCTTCGCATTCGCCAACGCATAAGTCAGGCGTTTTAGAAACGAGAGGTGGTTTTCGAATTTTACATGTCTTGCATAAATCGTTCATGTATTCGTCGTAGGGAAATTCTTTTTCAAAATTCTTTCCTTTCACGATTATACTATTACCCGATACGGAAACCTCAAGAATTTCTTTTTCTCCAATTTCCATCTCAATTCGTTGTCTGTTTATTACACCATTACATGGAATTCCGATAATTTTTATCTCGTCTAATTTAATCTTATTTTCTGAGGCTAAATGAATTAAAGCTCTTCCAACACAGCCCTTAGAAACAACTCCTACCGTTAAGTTGCCTTTTTCAGAGTCTACAAATTTGGGCACTCGGGGTACTAAATACTTGGCCAAATTTACGTAGCATAAATTGTTCCAAACCAGCTTATCGACATCCTCTTCGCTGTCGATTATAATTGGTTGGGAAAGCATGGGTAAAGTACCTTCCTTATAGCCAATAATCACATCGACTTTTTTATCTTTTAGTAAGCCTCTAGCAATTTCTCGTAGATTAGTCTCAATATCCTTATTTTCTGTCTCAAGTCCCATATGTTTCACCATTTCTTTTCAAATTTTGTGTTTGGACCCAATTTTTTTACGATTTCGGTTGCTTTTCGAACTAACACGGCAAAACGCTCGCCTTCTGCGGCAGAAGCCCACATAAAGTTAACTCTCCCGGGTTCGATGCCAAAAAATTCTAAGAGTTCTTTTAATATCGCAAATCTTCTTCGGGCTACCAAATTTCCGCTAATATAGTGGCAATCGCCGGGGTGACATCCAGAAATGAGAACCCCGTCCCAACCATCAGTTAAACTTTTTATAATAAAATAAGCGTTAATCCTTCCAGAGCACGGAACCCTTACGATTCTAATGTTTGGTGGGTATTGAATTCGACTTACGCCCGCTAAATCCGCTCCGGCGTAAGAACACCAATTACATAGAAAAGCAATAATTTTTGGCTCCCACTCTTTATTTTCAGTTTGTGTTGTTTCTACGATTGGTTCTGTCATAATTATATCCTCTTAGTTATCATTGAGTGTAATTGTTCAGAAGAAAATCCTATAATATCAATTGCGGAGCTTCTACAATTGCCAGAGCATGCACCACATCCTTTACAGAGTGCTATATTTACTGAAGCTATCGTTCCAAACCTTCTATCATCAACATAATCAATAGCTCCATAAGCGCAATTTTGAATACACATTCCACAACCAGAACATCGGTCAGCATGAATTACGGCAAAAAATGGCTCAATTTCTACTTCTCCTTTCGCCATTAACGCAATTGCGCTAGCAGCCGCTGCTTTCGCCTGAGCTACGGAATCCGGTATGTCCTTAGGTCCTTGAGAAACTCCTGCTATGAAAATTCCTTCGGTTAAAGTATCTACAGGTCTTAATTTAGGGTGCGCTTCTAAAAAGAATCCATCGGCCGATTTTTGAATTCTTAAAAGAGTAGTAATAGAATCTGAGTCCGCTCTAGGCTCAATACCAGTCGAAAGAACAAATAATTCAACTTCTACCTCAATAGGTTGCTGCAGTAACGTATCTTCGGATCGTATAATTATATTTTTATTAAGAGGATTTTCCCTAACTTCAGCAATTCGACCTCTAATGTAATTAATACCGTAATCCCTTGCTGCAGATTCGTAAAACTCTTCATATCCTTTTCCAAACGCTCTAATATCAATGTAAAATATGTATATATCAGCTTCGGGATGCTTTTCTTTGTACTGCCTTGCTTGCTTGGTAGCATACATACAACACACTCGAGAGCAATACTTATTTCCGCCTTCTCTAAAATTTCTGCTTCCAACGCATTGTAAAAACGCAATACTATGCGGGTCTTTAAGGTCTGATGGTTTTACAGGTTTTCCAATAACTGGACCAAAAGAACTAAGTAATCTTTCCATTTGAAGTCCTGTAATGACATTATCGTATTTCCCGTAGCCATATTGTTTTAGTCCCGATGGATCGTATTCGTCGTATCCCGTTGCTACGATAATTGTGCCTATTTTAACCGTAATATATTCAGGCTTGTCATCGTAATTTATCGCAAGAGGTTCACATACACTTTCTCTGGCGCAAATTCCGCATAAAACGCAGCTGTCCATGTCAATTGTATATTCGCTTGGAACCGCTTGAGGGAATGGAACGTAAATGGCTTTTCTTGTAGCCAATCCTAACTCAAACTCGTTACCAACCGATATTGGGCATGAATCAACACAGATTCCACAACCATTACATTTTTCTTGATCTACATAATGAGGTTTCTTTTTAATCGTAACTTCAAAATTGCCTACATAGCCAGTTACCTCAGTAACTTCCGAATATGTTAACAATTCAATATTTTTATCTCGTGATATTTCAGACATTTTAGGTGTAAGGATACAAGAAGAACAATCCATAGTTGGAAAAGTCTTATCTAGTTGGGCCATGTGCCCTCCAATTGTTGCAGATCTTTCTACTAAGTATACTTTGTATCCTGCAGCGCTGAGATTTAAAGCGGCATTCATTCCAGTAATCCCAGCACCGATAATTAAGGTTGTTGGTTCTACTTTTACTTTTTGGACTGCTAAAGGCGCCAGTTCTCTTGCTTTCGCAATTGCTAACCTTATGTGATCTTTTGCTACTTCATAAGCACCTTCAGTATCTTTCATGTGAACCCAAGTAGAATGTTCTCTTATATTTGCCATTTCAAACAAAAATTGGTTTAAACCTGCTTCTTTACAAGCTATTCGAAATGTAGGCTCGTGCATTCTCGGAGAACAAGCTGCAACCACAACTCGGTTAATTAATCCAGCCTCGATATCTTCTTTTATCATTTTTTGTCCGACATCTGAACAAAAAAATTTGTATTCGCGACCCACCGTAACATCTGGTAGCGTCTTAGCATACTCCACTAAGTCTGGAACTGAAACTACTCCACCAATGTTCACGCCACAGTGACACACGTAAACTCCTATTCTTGGCTTTTCATTTCCCATGATACTGATCTTTTTATCTGATTCTGTCAATTTTTCGATCCTCCTAAGTTAACTGGTCTTTTACTTTTTCTAAAAACGGTTCAATACTGATAAATGGAGTAACTCCTTTTAAGTCGTGATTTTTCATTAATCCTAAAAGATTAGGATCAATTCCAAAAGATAACCCTAAAAGCTGAGTAACGTAAACTACAGGGATTTTATATGGTTCTCCAATCATATCTTTATAAATATTATTAGCCTCCAATTGGCCTAAATCTAATTGCAAATGACAGAAGGGGCAGCAATCGATGATAATATCGGCGCCAGCATCCCTCATGTTCTCTAATTTTTCTCGAGAAAAGTCAGCTGAAATTTCTTTTACCGCCGTCCTTACTGCGCCACCTGCTCCGCAACACATAAATTTATCTTTATAATCGATGCTTTTTGCACCTGTTAATTCTATGATTTCATCAAGGAATCTAGGGTCTTCGGATTCTCCACCCCAAGGTCTTTTATCGCTTGGTTTTACAATGTGGCATCCGTAATGAACAGCAACTTTTAAATCCTTAAATTTATGTTTTACAAAACCTCGTAAGTAATCTAAACCCATGTCTTGATACAAAATTTGAACTAAATGCTTAGGTTCAATTGAACCTTTGAATTCTCTTCCAACTTTAGCGAGATGTTCATTTACCATTTTCTTTAATTCGTGGTCGTGTTCTAATTCAACCCAGGCGTCTCGAAGCGTACCATAACACCCATTGCATCCCGTTATAATATCTACTCCCAATTCTTCTGCTAATGTAATATTTCGAGCAGCAATTACTAACCAAGTAGGAATGTGAAACGCTCGAAAAACTCCTGGAGCAGGACAACACGACGCTCCTTCTAATTCTAAAATTTCGGCACCTAAATGATCAAACACTGCACGAATGGATGCCTCTATCATAGGATAACGATTAGGTGTTACGCAGCCAAGAAAGAAACCGTATTTCCATTTATTTTCTTCACTCATGATTAAATATCACTTTATTTTTTCTTTTTTTCCTCTTTTTTATTTTCTAGTTTTTCTGCTTCTAATTTTTCCGCTTCTAACTTTTCCGTTTCTAGTTTTTCCTTGTTTTTTTGTACTTCGATTTTATCTAACAAATCTCGAAAGCCAACAGATTTCATTAATTCTTGGCATTCTATAACTGCTTCTGGATGAACATGGACGGTTGGTGGTAATGGTGGTAACCCAAACGACTCTCGCAAATCTCTCCATTTTTTATTTCCTTCTCCATTGGCAGGCACACCATGTCCAGTTTCGTAAAATATCTTATTAGCTAAATTGAAATGGGCATCTAAAATAAAGCCTTCCTCAACAGCGATATTTCTTAACTTTATAATCATATCAGTTACAGGAATATCTCGTGGGCATCGCTCATAACAAGTATAACACGTACTACAAAACCAAATATCGATATCTTGTAAAACAGATTCGTCACCTGTTAATGCTCTACGAAGAACTGAACGCGTTCGATACGCAGTTCTTCTCCCCGATGGACAAGAGCCTGTACA
>JAHLWV010000185.1 GCA_019057735.1 Promethearchaeota archaeon
TTAGTCTTAAATGGAAATAACGCAGACCGATTTTCGATTCAGACGATTACTGTTAAAACCAAAGAGATTAAATTACCTATAATTAAAGCTAATTAATCGGCGATACAATTGGATGAATTCGAAGACGACGAGTTTGAAGACAATTTTGATCCAAACGACACCGAAGAAAATATTGAGGATGACCTTGACCCTAACGATACCGAAGAGGATGTTGACGACGACTTTGACCCTAACGATACCGAAGAGGATGTTGACGACGACTTTGATCCTAACGATACCGAAGAGGATGTTGACGACGACTTTGATCCAAACGATAACGAAGAAGATATTGAAGATGATTTTGATCCAAACGATAACGAAGAAGATATTGAAGATGATTTTGATCCAAATGACAACGGAGAAGGAATTAGAGCAGAAGGAAAAAACTCTGACAAAGAAAAGGGCGAAGAAGAACAAAGTGAAGGAGGTTATCAGGAAAACATTAGTTCGGAATCAACAAGTACGGTCTTAGTCAGCGAAATTAAGGAAGAGATGCAAGAAGACGACCAAGCCGAATTAGAAAGAGAAATTGAGAAAGAACTCGAGGAAGGAGTAGAGGGCATAAACAAATATTTAGAGGAAGAAGCAGAATTTATTAACGCTTATCAGGAAATGGTGGGGAAAGAGAGGGCGTTAGACCAAGAACGAGAGCTCGAAGGCGATGAACGTCAGATGACCGATGAAGAATGGGAAAAAGAAGTCGAAACTGCTGCCTATACCGCTGAACAACTCTACGAAAGTATGAAAGAAATAGAAACTAACACCATTAATGAAGAAATTTCCGAAATTAAAGAAGAACTTGAAATTGAAAAAGAAGTAGAGCAGAGCGAGGAAATCTCAGAACCTCAGTTGAGCGATTTAAAAGAAGAGGTTCGGGAACAAGAGCAGGAATTAGAACAAAATTACGAGGAGAGAGAGGAACTCGAGCAACATCAAGTTGAACCCTTGATTAAAGAGGAGCTCGAGAACAAATCAGAACCGATAGTTAACGAAAACGAAATAGAAAAACTTCAAGAGCTGGAACTCGAGGAACAATTTCAAACCGTTCGTCTTAACGAATACCTAGAAGAATTAGTAGAAAAACAAAATGAAGAAAATGAACAATTAAAAGAGCAAGAAGAAAAAGAAGAGCTAGAAGCTCAAGCAAATGATTTAAAAGAAGAAAGTTCTGAACTATACGAAGAACATGATGAAAGAGATGAGATCGAACAGCACCAAGTTGAACCTTTGATTAAAGAGGAGCTTGAAACCGAACCAGAATCTATAGTAAACGACAACGAAATAGAAAATCTTCAAGAGCTGGAACTCGAGGAACAATTTCAAACGGTTCATTATAACGAATACATAGAGGACTTAGTAGAAAAACAAAATGAAGAAAATGAACAATTAAAAGAACAAGAAGAAAAGGAAGAGGTAAACGCTCGAGTAAGTAGTTCGAAAGAAGATATATCGGACCAGGAAGAAGAATTAGAAATAGAATTGGAAGAAGAAATAAGAGATGAGATCGAACAACATCAAGTGGAAGCTGCGATTGCAGAAGAACTCGAAATCGAACTAGATCCTATCATCAACGAAAAGGAATTAGAACAAATTAAAGAGATGGATCTTGAGGAACAATTTCAAACCGTTCGTCTTAACGAATATATAGGAGAACTAGTAGAAAAACAAGAAGAAGAAAAAAACAATAAAAACGATGAAATTGAACAAGAAAAAGAAAATATCGTACAAACTCAAGAAGTAATACATCAATCAACTTATCTCCAAGAAAAATTAGAAGAACTAGAGCAGGAGTTAGAACTGGAGAATGAAGAAAAAGACGAAGTTGAGCAACACCAAGTCGAAGCCGCGATCGAAGAAGAACTTGAAACAGACCCTAAATCTATTATCAACGAAGAAGAGTTGGAATACATCAAAAATTTGGAACCTGAGAAACAACTCGAAGCCGAACTTTTTTACGAATTCATAGAAGAGCTAACAAATAAGCAAAATGAAGAAAAAGAAGAACGCGAGGAGAACGAAGAACAAGAAGAAATCTCCACAGAACAGAAAGTAGCTCAAATCATGCGCGAACTCGATATACCCCAAGAAATAAAGTTTGGCGAAACCGAAGTAGAAACCAATAGTCAAAAAGGAGAACTAGAACAGGAAATTACTTCTTCAGATGAGGAAGTGGTAGAGCAATTAGAAATAGAGGAAAGCAAAGATCACCAACAAGAATTAGAAGAAATCCTCGAACAAGTTAGAAAAATCGAACAAGAAGCTCTCAACGAAATCGAGCAAGAAGAAGAAGATTCGGAAAAAACCATAGAAAAAAACTACGAGAGAGCTAAAAGGCTCTATAAACAACAGACTGGGAAAAGACCAATTTATGCGAATAAGGAAACAAAAGGATTTAAACAGTGGTTAGAACAGAAAAAAAAATCGGAAGAAAAAGAGAAAACGAAACAGAAGAAAGAACTAAAAGAAGAACAGAAAAAAGAAGAAACATGGAAGTGGTTTCTGAAAAATTGGATAGAAAGAGCCACCGAAATTGATCCTAAGCTCAAATTTGAGTTGAGAAGACTCGTTGAGGAGTATGACGAGTTAGAGAAATTGATAAAAAAATACTCGCAATTATACAATAAAGCGCACCGCGAAAAACTCTCTCAAGCTGAAAAAAACGAACTAAAATCGTTAATTAAGGCGCTCCAAAAAATCGATCCCATAAAAATTGAGCTGTTCCTAGGCATACGGGAAATTAAACGCTATTTAGATGGGCAACATTTTTTCGATTTCTGGGACAAACCGCGCCTGAATCGAATCCGCCACCATTTTTTTACCCAACTCTCGCAAATATATAAAAGCTTAAAGAAAAACAATACTGAGGAGTTACTAAAAAATTGGATAGAAAAAGCGTCCGAACAGGAAATTAGTCCCGAACTTAAAGCACTGTTAAAGGAAATCGTTGAGAATTATAGCGAACTAGAAGAATTGGCAATAAAATTCATGGAATTATATAAAAAAGAGCAATTCGAACAAATCTCTCAGTCTGAAAAAGTGGAATTAAAGTCCTTAATTAAAACGCTCGAAAAACTGGGTTCCATCAATATTATTCTATTCGCAAACATAAGAGCCGTTAAACATTATTTAAATGATCAGCACCTTGACGATTTCTCGAACAAACCGCGCTTTAATCGAGTGATTAACAAATTTTTTAAGCACATCTCGCAGAAATATAAATTTTTGAAACAAGAAATGTTAACATTAAAGGAGTTAATAAATCCTAATGATGATATAATTCCAAAAGAAAAAGAATCTTTAGTGAATAATGAAATGGATACTCATAATATTAATGATCCTAATTTTCAGGAAAAGGTAATGGAGCATAAAGTTAGTAAGGCAAATATTCAATTTAATTGCATAACATCTCAAGATGGATTAGTACTATGTGAAATTGACAACATAAAATCTTTAAAATATCCTTTTAATAAGAAGGATAATGATACAACAAAACTAATAAAAATTATTCTGAATCAAATATATAAAAATAAAAGAGCATTAGAAAAATATCATTTTGGACAAAAAGATAAAAATAAATTTACATTCTTAAAAGGAAAAGACATTTTTTATCCTAATCAGAAAAGTCCTTGTTCACTTTCACAATATAATATTAGTATATTTTTTGGGATTTCTAGATCTAAAGCAAGAAATTGGTTAATAAAATTAGATCAAAATAGAAACATTGAATTACCAGACCTCGAATTTAGAAAGATAAGAGCTACCATATTAAAATTTTTAAAAGGAGAAGGAGAGGATATAATAAAAAGTCGCCAAATAATAAAATCTACAATAAAAATCTATATTAATAAAAATTATAATAAAATAGATTTTATTACAAAAATAATTCTACTTTTGGATGATTGTGTTATTTGGGAGAAAACAGGACAATCAAAAGGGTATTCTCCCTCTTTATTATCAATTTCTGAACGTATGGGTATGAATCGAAATTATCTATTTGAAATAAAGAATAGATTCAAAAACACAGAATCTGATCAATATTCAAAATATTTTACATTATCAACAAATATTTTATTGCTAAAATATAGAGATCTTAAGTTTAAAAGTATAAAAAGTTATGAGAATTTTAAAAAAGGAGCATTAGATATTATATTTCAAGAAATGGTTAAACAAGGTATCTTTAGTAATGAAAATGCAGAAATAATGAAGAGACAATATAAAGCATTAGTTTATATTCTTTATGCCTTAACTAAAGCAAGGAATAAACGATTTTCTATATCAAAATTAAGTTTAATCAGCAAAGGAAGGGATAATAAAGGAATTTATACACTCTCAGATCTAAGTAGAAAAATAGGAGGGCGAAAATTGTTTGCAGATTATTTATTATATGAGACATTTATATCAAGAGAGACTCTTGCTGAAATAAAAAATCTTCTAGAAAGAAATAAGATATATGCTGATATTGAGTGTGAATTTGCTTTAAATTTACTAGATAAAATCCCAAGGATTAGATTAGGACAGAGATCATCTTATATAGGTCGCCAATCTCACCCTATTTTAGAAAATTTTTTTAGAAAGTTATGGCTTAAATTAGGAATCATTTCTAAACATGAATATCAATTCAATTATCCTAATAGCCTTCATAGAATTGATAGTGCATTAGAAATTAGTACACAGCAAAAATTAATTGATTTATTAAAATCGTCTTCAGATTGTTCATTGAGTAAATTTAAAACTTTATTTATAGATTATACTATTCCAAATTTAGTGAGGTTTAATATATGTGTTCTTAATAAAATATCTCCAGAAAAAAAATATTTAGCTAAAAATCGAAGTGTTATTCTTGTGTTTTATGGCACATATAGTGAAAAAATATTCAAAACACTTCAAATGAAGCTAAATTTTCTTAAATTAGATAACAAAAAAAATATCCGTTTTATGGATATTACTAAATTTATTCAGCTATTTACTAATAATGCAGATGATTTAAGAGAGTTAAATGAAATCAACACACTTATTAAAAAAGCTTTGGATGATAGCAATAAAGAAGCATTAGAAGAATTAGATCGAAAAGCAGATGAAGCTTTATTTGATTTAAGTAAATATAACAAATGAGTCAAGAAAAAAATGAGTTTTTTTCATCATCAATTATTCAGTATCTAAGTATTTATTTTTTTTTTAATTATTTTCGATGGTCGGTAAG
>JAHLWV010000186.1 GCA_019057735.1 Promethearchaeota archaeon
ATATTATGGAGCGACATTGGAGCACCACCGCTTCTTGATCTTTTCGAACTTTTCGCATACTATTATAATAAGTATCCAGATGGTGTGATAAACGATCGTTGGGATAAGATATTCCATAAAGACGGTAAGGTGTACAAGATGAGAAGGACTTTTTTTTATGACTATACCACACCCGAATATAAAAGCTATAATGTTATTAAAAAGAAGAAATGGGAATCAAATCGAGGAATTGGAAATTCGTATGGATATAATAAAATGGAAAAAGAAGGAGATTATTTAACTTCAAAAGACCTTATTAGGATGCTTGTAGATATCGTTAGTAAAAACGGGAACCTTTTATTAAATGTTGGACCTATGCCAGACGGAACGATACCTGAACTCCAAAAAGAAGTATTACTTGGCATTGGACAGTGGTTAGAAATTAACGGGGAGGGAATTTATGGCACTCATCCTTGGGAAAGAGCTGAGGGGAATACTTTGGATAATCTCGAAATCAGATTTACTCATAAAAATGAATCATTGTACATCCATCTCTTAAATAACCCAATAGGTAAAATGCTAAAGATATTAGCATTAATTATTCCTCAGAATTCACAAATTAAGTTGCTTGGTAATAAAGATCAGCTGATATGGCAGCAGGATCAAGAAGATCTAATTATCAATGTTCCTGAAAATTTGATAGAATCTCCAGTCTATGTGTTCAAGGTAATTTCAAACAAATTATAAAAAGTTAATAAATTCTTTTATATAAATCAAGAATTATGATTTAATAATATTTAAAAAAAAAAAAGGTAAAAAGAGAAAGAAATTATGAGTGAGAGTAATGAACAAAGAATTGAAGATTCATACGATGTAGTAGTTATTGGAGCTGGTAATGGTGGATTGTCTGCAACAGCATTTTTAGCCCAGAAAGGCGTAAAAGTTCTATGTTTAGAGCAGCATAATCTCCCTGGAGGCGTTGCTTCAAGTTTTGTGCGAGGTAGGTTCGAATTTGAAACTTCACTTCATGAGCTTGCTAGCTACGGTCCCAAATCAAATAAAGGAAGCATTAGAACAATGTTTGAAGACAAACTTGATTTAGATACCGAGTTTGTTCAAGTTCCAGAAGCATTTAGGCTTATTCTAACTAAGCCTGGTGAAGAAATGGATGTTTCTATGCCTTTTGGAGTAGATAATTTTATTGATACTGTTGAAAAAGAAGTTCCTGGGAGTAAAGAATCAGTAGAAAAGTTCTTTAAAGTAGCTAAAGAGATTAGAGATGCTTTTTCATATATTGGAAAAACGAAAGGGAAGCCAGATCAGGGAGTTTTATTCAAGGAGTATTCAAATTTTCTTAAAACCGCCGCTTACTCAGTTACTGAAGTTGAAAATGCACTAGGGATTCCAGAAAAAGCACAGAAAATTCTCAACGCATATTGGGCTTATCTTGGTTTACCCATGTCACGCATGAATTTCACGCTTTTTGCATCAATGGTGTTAGTTTATGCTGAAAAAGGAGGTTGGATTCCTATAGATCGATCCCATGGATTTACAAGCGCTTTTGATGCCAAGATACGAGAGTTTGGAGGTAGGATTGAATATAATACTAGAGTAGACAAAATTCTAGTGGAAGGGGGAAAAGTAGTTGGCGTCGAAACTACTAACGGGGATAAACTTAAAACAAATTATGTAATATGTAACGCTTCTCCAACCCTCACATACAATAAACTAATTTACCCCCAGTCTGAAGTACCAGAAATCGCGTATAAAGATGTTAATGCTCGTATTCATGGACTGACGGGTTTTGTTGTGTACTTGGGATTAGATGCTACACCAGAAGAATTAGGATTGCATGATTATGGATATTTTATTATGGATACTATGGATACTGACGATGCCTATGACTCTTGGACAAAACTTCAAGCTCCAAAAGGTCTTGCTTGTGTCGTTCTTAATAATGCTGTTCCTGGTTGTTCTCCTCCTGGAACGTGTATGTTGGATATCACAACGTTATACCAACCTGAAGCTTGGAAGGATGTTAAACCTGAAGAATATGTAGATCTTAAGAATAAGTTAGCAGAAGAATTAATTATTAAGTTTGAAAAAGCTACTGGATCATCTCTTAGAGGTCATATCGAAGAAATAGAGATTGCGACTCCTGCGACCTTTGCTAGATATTTAAAGTTATATAAGGGGATTTTCTATGGATATGAGCCTGAATCTTGGGATTCTATAATACCGAGATTAAGCATGATGGGAAAAGATGTATACATTGAAGGGCTTGAATTTGCTGGAGGGTTTAACAGACGAGCACATGGATATAGTAGTGCACTAGCTGATGGTTTGATTTCAGCGCAGTTAACTTTAGGAAAACTATTACAGGGGGGCGGGAAAGCATGAGTAAAGAAAACGAAGAAAAGCTAAATATAACGGTCAGATCCAACACAAAGGATTTATTTGCATTTACTAAATTAGTTCCCAATAGGAAAAAGAGAATTGAAAGAGCTTCAAGTGAACCATTAAGAGAAGATCCAATAAATGATCTAGCATGGAAATTACATCCTGAAAGGCAGTTCTTAATAATAGACGAAATTAAGAAAGAAACTAAATCTACAATGACATTCAAACTTGTCTCAGACCCCGATTCTGAAACTAAGGAATTAGCCTATTTTAGACCTGGTCAATATATTAGTTTAAAGATTGATTTAGAGGGAGTAAGGATAACTCGCCCTTATTCTATTGCATCAACACCGAAAGATGCTTTAAAAGGTTTTTATGAGTTAACTATTCGAAAAGAAGAAGGTGGATTTTTAACGCGTTACATCTGGGATAATTGGAAAATTGGTACGAAAGTTGAGAGCTCTGGACCAGAAGGATTCTTTTATTACGAAAGGCTTAGAGATTTAACCCATCTAGTAGGAATTGCAGGAGGATCCGGTATTACACCGTTTCGTTCTATGGCTAGAGCAATAATCGATGGGACGGTTGATGCAAAATTAACCTTGTTATACGGTAGTTCCCAGGAAGACGATATTATTTTCTACAATGAATTTAAAGAAATGGAAAAGACTAATCCAGAGAAAATCAGAGTTGTTCATGTTTTAAGTTGCGATATTGTTACGTTAGAAGGATGTGAAAAGGGATTAATAACCAAAGAGATAATTGAGAAATACTGTGATGCAAATTCAAGCACTTTTTTCATATGTGGTCCGCAGATCATGTATAATTTCGTTGAAAAAGAGCTCAAGAAGTTTAACTTGCCTGTTAAACGAATTCGCAGGGAAGCTTTTGGTGAAGTCAAGGATGTTTTAACTCAAATAAATTTTCCTAAAGAAGTAGCAGAGAAAGTATTTAAAATTAAAATTCATATTGGTGACTTGACAAAAGAAATTCCTGCAATAGCAACCGAATCTGTTTTAATAGCTTTAGAAAGAGCAAACTTTAATCCACCTTCAAAATGTCGTTCTGGTGAATGCGGATTTTGTCGATCTCTTCTAATAGATGGTGAAGTTTATATAAATCCCGTTTCTGATTGGAGAAGAAGTGCAGATAAAAAATTCAACTACTTCCATCCTTGTGCATCCTATCCAATTGCAGATCTCGAAATACGCCTTCCGAGAGATCTCTAAAAATTTAATATCCTTTATTTTTATTTTTCTTTTGTACCCAAATATTTAATTCTCAGTATTGCTTTAAGTTTTTTATTCTTAAATAAGAAATTCTATGAGAATTATGGATATTAAAATCAAATATGGCATTATTGCTTTTATAATTATTTTACTCCAATCATCTTTAAAGGTAACAGGAGTTATATTAACGGGTAGTTTAAGCTTTTTATCAGAGACTGTTGATACACTTACTGATATCTTTTTTGTTTCTCTTACGATTTATTCTATATATGTTAGTCAAAAACCCCCAGATTTCGAACATATGTACGGTCATTCTAAAATTGATTCATTAAGTGGATTGGTTCAAGGTATTATTCTGGTCAATGTTTATAGCGTCCTTATTTTTATAGCAATTCAAACCATTTTAACAAGCTCTTATAGAATAATTAATCCTGATATTGGGTTTTTTATTCTAATAATATCGTTTATCATTAATTTAGTATTTTCTAGAATACTAATATGGCAAGGAAAGAAACAGAATAGCTTATCCTTAAAAATGCAAGGTTTAAATTTGTTCCAAGACTCTCTTCGGGCACTTATAGTTATCATTAATTTTGTCATCGCTTTATTTTTTGGCATTAAATTTTTAGATCCCTATTTTAGTATTGCTCTCTCCATCTTAATAATTGTAAGTTCTATCATCCTTTCTAGGGAAGGAATTAAAGATTTACTAGATGTAAACCCAATAAATTCACTCATTATAGAAGAAATTAAAGTAAGTGTTTTTAATCTTGATCATGTAAATGATGTTGAGGATTTAAAAGTTAGATTTAGTGGTAACACCTTATTTTTAGAAATTCGATTATCTGTTGAGGATCATATATCTGTAATACATGCAAATGAAATTACAAAAAATATTCGAGCTTTGAGCAAGAAGTTTTTTCCGTCTTACAATGTAGAGACATTAATTGAAATGAATCCCTTAAGTGGAGAATCTTCGCTCGGAGAAAAAATAGTCAATCTGTTATATACTATGAAAAGTGAATTTAAAGAGATTTCAGATTTTAAAGATTTAAATGTGTTTAGAATTGAGAACAATTACTTCTTATCAGTAGCGATAGTTGTTGATGATAGTTTATCTTTAAAGGAGGCTCACGAATTAAGCAGATTGTTTGAAGAACAACTAAAGGAACAAGTTCCATTTATATCGAGAATAATTACCCACATAGAATCAAAGGCTACGCTAAAAAAATCTTTGACAGATCATTTAGTTTGCATACCTATTGAACCTGAAAAGAAGAAGGAAATTCAAGCTTCTTTAAATAGTCTATTGAAATCGATTCCAGGGGTTGAAGGATATCATGGGTTGGAATTTTGGGCAGCCCTTGATTTTTGTGTGCTTGAACTCCATGTTTTTTTTAAAGGCGCTCTAAATATTTCGCGAGTTCATACTTTAATAACGGAAGTAGAGCACCGAATAAAAAATACTCTGAGAATTGAAAATTTGACAGAAGTAATTCTTCATTCTGAACCCTTAGAAGGACGAACTGAGGGAGTAATATTCTAATAATTAAAATGGAAAACTGTAGTTAAACAATCTTAATTCCTTCTGCATGGTTTTTATATCTTCTTGCAAACTTTTATTAA
>JAHLWV010000023.1 GCA_019057735.1 Promethearchaeota archaeon
AAAAATTGGTCTCCATTAAGTTAATTAAAACTAAATTCTATTATGATCTTAAGTTAAAAAGGAGCAATCTAAAGATATAAAAAAAAGAGTATACAAAATGGGAAACGATAAATATAATCAAAATCGTGCGAAAAATCCTTATAGGGTAAGTAAAGAACCTGTACGTGAACCAACTCCCACGAGTTTTGCAAAACCTGGCGTTAATTTTGAAACTCAACGTATTTGCGTTTCGTGTGGAAAAGTCATTAAAATTGGACATAATTTTTGCAAATTTTGCGGAGTAGATTTAAGCGGCATACAACCGCTTGGATATTCGGATAGAACTTTAAAAGAATTAGCCAACACGGCTTTAACAGATCCTAATCCCGGCGTTAGGAAAGATGCTGTAGATACTTTAGGAGAATTAGGAGAAAACGAAGTTTTGGGAGTTCTTGCTTACATCCTATTAAACGACAGAGACGAACTAGTTCGAAAAGAGGCAGCGGATGAGTTAGGAGACTTCCATCACCCCCACTCCCTTGACGTGTTAGCAAAAGCTTTAAAAGATCCAAGTCCAATAGTCCGAAAAGAGGCAATCGAGGGTTTAAAGAAAATTAAAAAGAAAAACAAACCCAAGAAAAAAATCGAAGCGGAAAAAGAGGAAGAGAAAGCATCAGAAACAGTTGAAAACGAAAAAGAAATTGCTGATCAAGATGATTTGAAGGATGATGATGAAGTTGAATCCGAAGAGAATACCCTCAAAGAGATAGAAATAGAGGACGAAGATTCGTACGGACAATAAAATCAGCGAGAATCTCGCATATTTTAGTTTATTTTAAAATAATTAATTAAAAAGACCACTTGATACTTAATCTTCTTTACTAGGGATTTTTGGTAGTTTTCTCCTAGTAGTAGTAGTAGACTTAGGTTTTTCAACATTAAGTTCGGAAGACGGTTCAATTTTCTTGAGAACTTCTATTGCTTCGACTATCCCCTTCTTATCATCAAAATAAACTCTAAATACATTCTCATCCAATTCAAGTACGCCTTTCGGAACCTTTTTTACTTCTTCCCAGACAATTTCTACGACGTTCTTACCAAAAACATCTGTTACTTTCGAAACGGCACCATATAAGGCATGTCCAAGAATAAGGTTTTGACGTTCCATATTTTCTGGTACGCTAATTTTTAATATTTTTTCTTTGATTTTTTCTTTTTCAGCTTCTGCTAACCCAATAGTGGCATTAATTTTAGAAGGTTGTACAGATCGACCTTTTTCTTTTTTCAAAGGGCGTCCTATTCCAATTGAAGACATTACGATATCATCGGTCGTGTCTTCTAAAGCTGGAGAATAGTAGTCTTCATCAGGTCCCCCCTTCTTCTCTTTCGATTCTCTCTCAATACGTTCTAGCTCGAGCAACCTATCGCGTTCAATGTTTCTTACATAGCGCATATCGGGAGGTCGTTCTGTTACTTCCATAGATTCCAACCTGAACGCGCTTAAAAATTCTTGGAGTTCATCTCCTTGATCTATGGAGACAATTTTACATCTATGATACCGGGCGTCTTTAATTAAATCTCTTTGCAAATCTTGTGCTACTCGAGAGCTTATGAACCTTTTTCTTACAGGAGATTTCACTCCTTTCCAAATAAAAATCCTTCTAAGGTCCTCACGTATTATTATTAGCACTTGCTCAGGATTTAAATGATTTTTAAGCTCTTCTGGCTTAATATTTAATCTCGTGCGGTCGCCCGTGTTTTGTAGGTCGTAAACTATGAATTCATCGTAGATTTCGGTCATGAGTTATTTCTATAACATGTTTAAGTTTAAAAATTAGATTTAAAAACGGTTTAATTTAACGAAATAGTCTTTTTACCAAAATATAAAATTTCCGATATTAAAATCTATTTGAAAACGCACTTACTTTAGGATTAAAAAAAACAAAATTAGAAAAAAAAATAACAAAATAAACTAGACTCTTAATTTCTATTTTCTTCTTTTTCGTGGTGTAGCATTATGACTATCCCAAGGATAAGCATTGCTGATTCGTCGTCAAGGTCTGGAGACATTTTTACTCCGAACGTATTCTTTAGAAGACTTTTCCATAATTTTTTTCGTATTTCGGCAATTTCCTGTCCATCTTTAAAAATTTTGAATTTAAGTGTCATAATGTTTCCTTTCATCGTGAAAACTTTGTTCTCATCAGGATCCTCAAACCAATAGCTAGGTTTAATAGATATGAGCTTTCTTTTTAGCTGCCCAATTAACTTATCGTCCTCTTTCTCACCTCCCCTATAAAATTTATAGGATGAGCGAAGAGAGATTATTTTTTCTGAAATTGTTAATATGGGGACCTCATCAAGATCTCTTATCCGGTAGGTATTACCAATCTTTATTAACTTTCCCCTAAAAGTCCCTAATAGTTCGTTGTCTAAATTCCTAATCTCACCCTTGTCCGTTAAAGAAATCATCTTTTCACGCATCATAAATTCTCGTGTTTTTTGAAGCGACATTTTTTTTTCCTCTCTTTTTCTTTATATTAAGGTTTTAAAGGTATAATCATATTATAGCTATAAAAATTTTTGCTCTTTTTAACAATTGGACTACTAGAACTTATTAATATGAGAGTGCACATATAAAATAAGAAACTCAGAAATAATTGTATTTTAAGAAGAATAATACAAAATAAGTAAAAGAATTGAAAAATGGCGTTAGTATATAGTACCGAAGGTTATTTTTGCGAAGGGGAAGTAGTAAAAGACTGGAAGTTTAGCATGGAATATGGAAGAATCGTTTTATCAGCAATAGAACTCTCACTTGTAAAAAAATCAAATATAAACCTAACTGAAATGGGTTCCTCAGTTGATAATTATAAAGATGGTTTCGTAATTCCTTTAACTCAAATTAAAAAAGCGTATAGTGCAAAAATCCAAAAAATCTACGTTGTAGTAGTTGAAACCAGGGATGGCCTTTTGTTTTCCTTAACTATGGCGAATAACAGAAGTATTGGCCGTCTAGAAAGTATGAATTTAAGCGAAATGATAAATTCCACCGTATTACTCGCGAATAAAACGAGTAAAAACACACAGAATGTTGACGATTATAAGGTAAAGCCTCTCTCTAATAAATGTACAAAATGTGGTGAAGAGATTTCTTATAGTTGGCAATTCTGCAAAAATTGTGGAAAAGAGCTATAAAAATTCAAAAAAAGAAAGGAATTTTTTTTTATTAATAAATTCTTGAATCATTATCTACGACGAAGGCCTCCAAAAGGACCTGGAAACCTCCCACGGCGGCGTGAACCCATCCCCCCCATCATACCACCCATTCCACCTGAATCGTGCATCACATTATCAATTGATAACACGAATCCTACTAATATTCTTCTATCAGTCTCGTTGTCCAGAATTCTTAGGGCGTATCTATCAGCAAAGTCAAATATTCCTCCCAAGAATACATCTCGCCATCGGTCGGCTTTTTCTATTTCTGCTACTAATTTTCCTGTAGTAATATCGTAGATTTTAAACGACCAGCCAAAAAAGTCTCCAACAGCTTCATACCATCGATTTCCCATAGGATCTTCCAAAAAGAATTTCGACTTAAAGAGTGTTAGTATTTTTTTTTTAATTCTTGCTATAAGTTCTCCATCAGGGGTTTTTAAATCTTGAGCCCCCCGGGCAGAAACTATTTTACTATGGATGGTGGCAACAATCGTACCATCAAGTTCTTGGAGTTCAACTCTTCTCCTTATACTTAGAAGAATTCTATGCATCCTTCCAATCAGTTTCCCTTCTTCATCCATAATATCGCCAAATCCCATATCCCACATGCGTTCATGTATCAGGTAGTACGACCTACTTAGATCAAACAAACTAGCGCCATCCGAAAGAGTCTGTTTTGGAGCTGAAGTTAAGCTAATTTCCTGTTTCTTTTCGGGAGGAGCTTTTACAGATCGCAATTCCGCTCCACATTTCTCACAGAATTTTTGTCCTGGATCTATTTTATCTCCACAATTTGGACAACTCACAAAATCAACCTTTTCATTATTTTATTAAATTTTATTTTAATCATCAATAATCAACTTAGTCTAATAAATGTAAGGATAGGTTGGTATCTCTAATTGCATTATAAAGAAATGTTTTAATTAAACTAAGATTTTACTAATAGTATAAAAAAGAAGTGGGAAAAAATTGTCAACAAAAACAACGATACCAAGTTTATTAAAAATTAAAGATTATGTAACGCTTATAGGGACCACGATAGGAATTATTGCGTTAATTTGTGGCTCATTTGGAACGAGGGATGCTATTTCCTTAGGCTTCTTTTTAATTTCAATTACTTTAGGTACAGATCTAATTGATGGCTATATCGCAAGAAAAACGGGAACTGTAAACGATATGGGCAGAGAATTAGATTCTCTAAGCGATTCTTTAACATTCGGTATTGTTCCAGCAATCTTGTCCTTTCAAGCGTTCAAAACTGGAACACTCTACGATTTTATCTTAATAATCGCATGCATATGCTTCGCCTTAGGAGCAGTGTTAAGATTAGCTAGATTTAATATCCTCGAAGATCCAGGATATACGGGTGTGCCTACACCCGTAAGTTGTCTTTTAATGATAGGCTTCTTCTATATAAATTATTTCCATGCGTTTGCATTAGGTGGTTTAACATATCCTTTCTTAGCTATAACCTATTACATTGTACCCTTTCTATTAGTATTCATTGGCTGGTTAAATATAACTACGCACATTAAGTTTGGTGAAAAAGGTAAAATCGTGTATTACGGTTTTATTGTTTTAGCTCCACTCTCTCCGATTTTTGGCATCATTGGTATATTAAATCCCAATTTTATCGTATCAATGACCGTAGCAATTATTTTTTTGATATTATTTCTTATATTGTTTGTGTGGACGCTCTTTCACTCTTTTTTGTTAAACTTTCTAGCAAAAGGGAAAGAAACAAAATCAGATTAATTACTATAGGAATTTTAAAAAAGATTTAATCTTGTACGAGCTATAGGATGCGTTCCTTCCACTCTTCTATACTTTCAATAATGTGCTTAATATCTACAACGTTTAAATGACTCATGTGATTTTTATATTGGTTTATTTTACTTCTAATCTTGTGAAGGGTCACGCTAAATCCTTTTTTCTCTAAAATTAGATCTGCGATGATCGCAATTTCTTTACTAAATTCATCGCCTTTAAGCTTATGTAGCCTTTTGATTAAATCCTTGAATGCGTTATTTATTTCAATTCCCGATTCATCGAGTTTCATGGGCTTTTCTGTAGGTTTAGGTGTTTGGCTGGATTCACGTTCTTTTTTAGGTTCGTTGATTTTGTTATTGAGTTCTTCAGCTAAATGTGCAATTTTACCATCTGATGATATATCTTTTTGTTTTTTAACTTGATTAATAACCGATTTTTTAGTTATCGTTGTAGGAGTAGTTTTTAGCGGTGTTTTTATCGGAGAGGGTCTAACAGGTTTAGATATTTTTGTGGTAATTGAAGTTTTTAAAACGCTGCTCTTTTTTGGGACCGCTATATTAAGAGTTCTAGGCGTTTCCTGCAGACTCGAGCTACCAATATCCCATATCGCTTTAACTACAAATTGGAACATTTTTATTAGTGATTTGTTTTTTGAAGCAAAACCAGTAAAATTATCTGAAGCGTTTTTTGATTCCATATCTACAATACCAATTACAAGGCTATCATCGTCCCCCCTACAAATGATAACACTTTCGTTTTTAAGGATTCGGTATTCGAGATTTTTTAAATCTTTATATTTTTTAACGAGGCTATTTGTATGAGCTTCTGAGGAAGCAATTTGAATTTTAATTGGACCTGATTTATCTTTAAAATCATCGAATGAAAGACTTTCTTCTAGTTTTGGAACAACTACTAATAAACTTTGAGTAGATTGAGAGATAATATTCCTTATTTCTTCTTTTGCTCTTGTTATGTTTTTGATTTGCCAAAAGTTATCGGATTCTTGCTCCATTGATTCTTTAATTATATTATAATAGCTGTCTAAAGTATTATTAATTGGTTCGTTTAGAGCTGCCACTGAATCGACGGATTTTCCTATTATTTCGGAGAAATTATCGATTATTGTTTTTTCGAACTCATCTAAGTCACTTTCTAAGCGTATTTTTTTAGTTTTGATCAGTTCAATTATTTGTTTAATTTTTTTTTCATTTGTAGATAGCATGTTAAGTAATACCATCTGAAAATCGTCTCGAAATCGAAATGTGGAATTAAGAATATTGTTAAGCGACTCGATTGTGTTATCAAACTCGTCTCCAATCAATTTATGTAAATTGGCAGTAAAATCTCCAAGCATTTTATTAAAATTTTCCTTGAAGGCTCTTTCTACTATTTCTTTTACAGCCTTCTCTGATTTTTTTAACTCTAAACTCTCAATTTTACTATAAATATCCTTTTTAATATTGGCAATTAGTTTGATTAACGATGAAAATTGAGTTTGAGTTACTCCCTTGATTGTTTGACGTAAGTTCTCCAATACTTCCTTTATAGCTTTTAAATTTTCCATTCCTTGTACAATATCATCAATATCTAGTTTCTGGATAATAACATCTTCTTCGACATCTTTTCTTAATTCTTGCACCGCATCATACACCGTATCCAATTCAATTATTTGATTATCTTGGAAAATTTTCGCTAAAGATTTTGAGAGTAGAATTTGTAATTGTTTTTTGATGCTAGGTAGATTATTGTTTATGTTTTCATAATAATTTAATATCGGTTTTATTGGCGGGATTGCTAAGTATTGCAAAATACCTAGTTTTTGATTGGAATTTGGAATAAATAAACCGTTATCAATGATGTCTCCTAATACATTATTAAAATCTTCTTGAGATATATTTGGTAAAAAAGAATAGAGTTCAGACGATGATAAGGGCTGTTGACCAAGGCATTTGATATATAATTTAATAGCGTTATCTGAAAGTTGAAAGTTTTTTAAAAATTCTTCCATTTTAAGCTTATTCCTTTTTCTTTTTAATAATATATACAATCAATATTTATTTTTTAAAGTTTTTTAGATAAAAAAAATATTTAAAGAATAACTTTCTACACTAAATATATATCTTACCGGTATTCAAAATCATTATGAGCCCGCACGAAGATGTTTTTTTCTACTTAGATTTAGCTAAGGACATTTTGAAGAAGAAGGAAGTTAGCAAAGCCCTAAAATTCTATATATCGGAGAAGAACAAGACAAATATTAAAGGACATTATGGTTTACTAATATTCCAAGAAGAAGGAAATCCAATTTTTATAACTGATAAAAAAGACTCTAGTATTATAGAAAACGCTATTGAAGAAAATTGGAAATCGCGCCCAAAAAAACAATCCTTTTTTGAAAATGGTTTATTTTATATCTTCTCGTATATCGCAGAGAGTATACAGAAAAAATCAAGGCATAACAGAATAATCATAATTACTGATACACCAAGTGATCTATCTGAAGATTATACAGAAGCTCTATTTGGATTAGTTTCTAAAATAAAAGTTATACCAACATTTATAGATATCATACGAGTATCAGAGAAAGAAGAACGATTTTTTAAAGATGATGTTAAATTAAACATACTTTCTAGCGATACGAATGGTGGGATATTTTATCTCTCAGAAAAGAAAGATTTTATGTCGATTATTAAGAAATTAACTAAAACTAAACAAATTGTTAATTTATTCGTGGATAAATCGGAAAAAATTAAAATACAGAAAGATGATTACTATTTTTATTCTAATTTAGCTAAGAGTTTAAAACCTTCACACACCAACGATGTTGGTTTGAAGTGTCATCTATGCCAAGAAGAAATTTGCCCTTGTTGTGCCGATATAAACGATACTTTGCAACTTTGTGAAGGATGTGGGGCGGCATTTCATAATTGTTGCGTGACTAATTACACGATTCAGAATAATATTGGGATTCCTCATATTTTTCGATGTCCTAAATGTGATATTCTATTAAAAATTAGACAAGACGAAATTGTAGCACCTTTTGAGGATTCCGTTGAAACAATTGATGAATATTTAGAATCTGAAGAAGAAAGCATGGATCTAACTGACGATATTAATGTTTCTGAACTCGAACCCATTGAAGTTGACGAATCCACAAGTGGAGAAATGCCCGATAAAGGAATTCAGCAAGTAAGAATTGGAGGGTTTTTTGGAAAGACGTACACTATTAAAAAGGAAGGTGATAAACTAGTGTATGAAAAAGTTAGCTCTCTTAATAATAACGAAAAGTCTCACCAAGTAGATGTTAATGAGACCGATTCCACAGCACCACTTAATCTTAAAAAACCGGAAATTCCAAAATTCTGGAGCCCTTCCAAGAATCGAAAAAGACCGACTTTTATAAATTGTCCTGGATGCGGAACGCAATTAAAAGAAGGCGACATTAATAAACAATCATGTTCTTATTGTGGATTCAAACTTGATATTTAATTTCAACCTTTAACATTTTTTAGCAAAAGTGAAAATTTCTTATTTTTATTTTAATCAATAAAAATAAATAAAAATTCTCTTATTATTGAGTATATAAATTTACTTTGATTTTAGATATAATTTATATTTCACTTGGAACGTAAGATGTTTAAGAAAAAGTCAGTGAATTCTGAAGAATATATTTTTTACATTGATCTCATAACAGATTTTTTAAAGAGAAAGAATCTTGTTAAGAGCATTAATACTTTCATGAAAGAAAAAGCTAAATTCAATACCCAAACTTCCTATGGTCTCTTACTATTCCAAAAAGATGAGAATCTTGTGACTCTTTATGATGAAAATGATTTTGAATCGTATAAAAAGGTATTAGAAGAAAAATGGGAAACTCGAGAAACTGAGAGAAGTCTATTTGAAAATGGGTTATTTGAGATATTAGCTTACATTTTCAGAAAAAGTCGAGATGCTCGAAAAAATTATAGAATAATAATAATTTCAGACACACCTAGCACCTTATCTGATGATTATCACAATGCTCTTTACGATCTACTACTCAAAGCAAAGAAATTTGATACATTTATTGATGTTATTCGCGTAGGAGATCAAAAGTTCTACGACGACGACGTAAAATTGAAAGTAGTTACAAGCGAAACCCATGGAGGAGTTCTTTATTGTAACGAAGGAAAATCTTTCTTAAACATAATCACCTCACTAATGCAAAATCGATCAGAATTTAATGTAGTTCACCCTGAATCAGATAATCAAATTCTTGACGAAGATAAAATCTTTTACGAAAGATTAGCAGTAGATTTGATTTCGCTTGATCCCGATGATGAAGAAAAGTGTGACATTTGCGAAAAAGAAGTCTGTCCCATTTGCAGCGCCTATTCCGACGAAGTTCATAAATGCTTTAATTGTGATGCTAAATATCATGCATGTTGCGCTGCAGATTATTCAATATCAAATAACATAGGTTTTAAACACCTATTTAGATGCACTCAATGCGATACGCTCTTAAAACTCGATGAAGATTACGTAGAGATGATTTATGAAGAAGAATACGAGTCGGAAACAGTTGAAGTGGAACAAGATATAGAGATTGAAGCGATCATAAGTAAGGCAGTTGAGGATGATATTCCTGAGGCTCAGACTATCGATGAAACTACTTATGATGAAGGAGATCAAAAATTAACTATTGGCGAAGGAATATTAAATCCTGAAACTCTTAAAACACCTCCAAGTTTAAACAATATTCCACGAGAATCTCACTCCACTAAAAAAGTTAAAGTTGGAGGGTATTTTGGGCAGGAGATAACCGTTAAACCTAATGAATTAAACGGAAATCTGCTTCCCTCTGCAACTGAAACAATAATAAGGGAATCAGACGGTTCCACTCAAGTTAAAGAAAAAATTTCTATAACTACCCTGAAACCTCCAAGAAGAAGTACTATTAAATTCTGTAAGATGTGTGGTTTCACTTTAAGAGGTATTTCTACTTGTCCTAAATGTGGATTCAAGAATTAAGGATATTTAGTCCTAGTACGATTATTGACGAATTAAAATACATTTAATACGATTACTAATTTTCTTATTTTATCAGTATAAAAACTGAAAATTTATACTACATGAGGAGAAAATGTTCGTCAAAGAAGAATTAGAAACATTCGAAAGAAACCGACCTAAATCAAAAAAACTCTGGGAAAAAGCCATCAAAGTTTTACCAGGGGGTATATCACATAACATTCGAACTTTTGGCTTGACTGCTCTTGGTGGGTTTCCCGTTATTATTAAATCAGCTATGGGACCCTATCTTACGGATATTGATGAAAACAAGTATCTCGATTTTTGGAACGGTCATTTTGCTATGATTTTGGGTCATAATCATCCTAAAATCCAAGAAGTTTTAAGAGAGCATTTATCGTATGGTTGGCATTTTGGTACAAATACTAAAAATCAAATTGAATTAGCGTCTAGATTGATTGACGATAATCCTGGAGTGGAAAAAGTTAGATTCTGCACCAGTGGAACCGAGGCTACTATGTATGCTACACGACTAGCTCGAGCATATACTAAAAGAAGACTTGTAGCAAAAGCGGTAATGGGATGGCATGGGGCGAGTGATACACTATGTTATGATGTTGGGGGTTTAGTGGACGGAAAAGCTCCCTTAGGACAATTAAAAGCAGAAGACGCAGGAATTATTACTTTTGAAATCAATAACGATAAGGCTTTCGATATTATACGAAAAAACTCAGCGGATTTAGCAGCTGTAATTTTAGAACCGCTATTAGGCGGCGGAGGGGGTTTTCCCGTTAATATCGATTTTTTAACAAGATTACGTGAAGAAACTGAAAAATCGGGCATTCTTCTTATTTTCGACGAAGTAATTACGGGATATCGCTTTAAAAACTCTCTCTTTCAGAACGAATTAAATGTAATTCCCGATTTAACTACTATGGGAAAGATTATTGGTGGAGGGCTGCCAATAGGTGCTATTGGTGGGAAATACGAGATCATTGAACGTTCAAGTCCACAAAATGATAATCAGGTTTTAATTGGGGGAGGTACCTTTTCGGGTTATCCTCTTAGTATGATAGCGGGATTAGAAACATTAAATTTGCTGAGAGAATCTCAACAAAACTATTCTCGGATAAATGACGAAGGGGATAATTTGAGGAATCTTCTAAACCAATTTTTTAATGAACAAAAATTACCAATGCTCGCAATCGGACATAAATCAATGATTATGCTTCATATAATGTCAAAATGGATTGAAAATCCTTCATTTAAGGAAATAATTGAATATAAAGATAAAAATAGAGAAGGCCTACTTCAATTAGCTCTTTTTAACCGAAAAATTTCAGGTTTACATGGACTAGGGGCATTGTCTATGGTAAATACCCACGAACATATGACACAAATTCTTGAAGTGTTTAAAGAAATATCTCAACTTGTTTCTAATTCTCCCATGAAGTAAAATCTAAGCGTAATTTTAAAAAAACCTAAATACTAAAAATCTATTTACTACCAATTATTTGCTAAACTAAGCTGACTAATTATGTTGACTAAATACAATGTAGTGCAAGTGGGTTTAGGTCCCATGGGAAGCATAGTTGCGAAACTTATTCTTAAACGCGAAAACCTTTCTTTTAAAGGAGTTGTTGATATTGATCCTAAACTACAAGGTTTAGGTCTTAGTAACATTCTCAATCTTGAAAAAGATACCGAAATCATTGTAGAGTCTGATTTAGCACCTATTCTGGCAAAAAACGAAATTGATGTTGTTATAATAGCTACTTCTTCTTCATTAGAAAAAGTAGCGCCTCTAATCAGACAAGCGGTAAATTCTGGAAGTAATGTAATATCAATCTGTGAAGAATTATCCTATCCTTTTGAGAAATACCCAATATTGTCCGAGGAATTGGACGATTTAGCAAAATCTAATAATGTAACGGTAGTTGGAACTGGTATTAATCCCGGATATCTTATGGATTTATTACCTATTGTCGTCACAGCTCCTTGTCAAAGCGTTGAATCAATTAAAGTAACGAGAATGATGAATTCAGCCAAAAGAAGGGTTCCTTTCCAGAAGAAGATCGGGACTGGGTTAACACCAGAAGAATTTCGCCGAAAAATTGACGATAAAGTTATTACTGGGCATGTAGGATTAATTGAATCAATACAAATGATTTGCGATGCGTTAGGTTTTGAATATGATGACATAACAGAACATCCACCTGAAGCAGTAATTACTGAAACAGATTTCACAACTTCTTATGGGGAATTAGTTCCAAAGGGTTATGTTCGTGGATTGAGAAGCAAGGCAGTAGCTGAAAAAGATGGTAAAGTGATAGTCCTTTTAGATTTCCAAGCGTACGCTGGTGATCACGATGAATACGATAGTATCGAAATAGAAGGAACCCCCAATATTCATCAAAAGATCATTGGTGGTGTTCATGGTGATTTAGGTACTTCTGCTATGGCGGTAAATTTAATTCCTATCGTGAAAAAAGCAAATGCAGGGCTTTTAACTATGAAAGATCTACCGGTTCCTTGTAACACAGAACGTGTATTGAAGAATTAAGTAGATATAGAAAAAATAACATAATTCTTATAATATTATTCAAAAGTAAAAGATGAAATACGATGCCAATAGATAAGGGAAATGAAATTGAAAGAATTAAAGAAGTAGAAAGCATTAATTTAGCTCGAGAAGAGATAAGAGACGAAGTTATCGAGACTAAAAAAGCGGTTGAGAAAGACAACGAATTGTTAGCTAATCGAGTACATCAAAAGTTTAAAGATAATAACATAAAATCTTTTGATATTGTAGGGGCTATCGGAGCAGGGAAAACTGCTTTATTAGAAAAGATAATCGAGAAAATATCCTCACAATACCGAATATTAGTGATCTGTGGAGATATTACTACCCGTGTAGATGCTGATCGCATTGAAAAACATAACGCGGAAACTGTTCAGATTAATACTGGTCGAGAATGTGCCTTAAACGCTTATCATATAAACCAGATTATTAAAAATAAAGATTTAAATAATTACGATCTTGTCTTTATTGAAAATGTAGGTAATTTAATATGCCCATCAGATTTCATTTTAGGAACTGACAAGAGACTAATTGTAGTCTCAACAACTGAAGGTGAATGGGTCGTTGAAAAACATCCATTGCTATTTAAAATGTCAGATATTGCGGTAATTAATAAGATCGATTTAAAAGAACGCCTTGGAACTAATGTCGATAAGATGATCTCTGATGCAAAAAAAATCAACCCCAAAATAGAAGTAATTACAACAAGTGCAAAAACTGGGGAGAACATTGAAAAATTAATGAATTTAATGAACATATAAATTAATCGTAGTGAGAAATTATGAAAGAAGAATTAATCAAGATTGAAGAACTTATTGGGAATTTTGATAACATTGAAAAATCAGATATAAAAGAAGTAATGCAAAAATTCTTTTCAAAATTAGGTAACCGCCTTGAAAAATTCGTAGGAGATTATCCAACTTTTATAGAACCCGTTTATTTAGAAGACAACGTAAAAATTGGAGACGACGTTCTTTTAGGACCGAATGTATACATAGGAGAAAATTCTGAGATTCAAGATTACGTCGAAATGTCAAACACAATCATCTTTGAAAATGTTATTATAGGAGAAAACTTTAAACTGGAGAATTGCGTCGTTGCTAAGGATAGCTCGTTTAAATTTAAAAATCTGAATCTGAAAAATAGCGTGTTAATCGGAGAAACTAATTCAAAAGACGAGTTACAGAGTAAAGAATTTTAAATTAACAAAATAAAATAGATGAGTTTATTTGGAAGATAACGAGGAATACTTCAAAACAAATTTAAGAAGATGGAACGAATTAGTTGTGGTTAATGCGAAATCTAAATTCTATAACTTAGATGGATTTAAATCCGGAAAATCTTCGCTTTTTCCAATTGAGCTCAAGGAAGTAGGAAATGTAGAAGGTAAAACGTTATTACATTTACAATGTCATTTTGGTATGGACACACTTTCTTTTGCGCGAATGGGGGCAAATGTCACTGGCGTAGATTTCTCAGATAAGGCTATTGCTCTTGCACGAAAATTAAGCAAAGAATTAGATATCCCTGCTACCTTTATTCATGCAAATATATACGATATACCAGATATTTTAGAAGATAAGTTTGACATTGTTTTCACTTCTAATGGGGTTATCGGTTGGTTGCCGGATTTGTTTAAATGGGCTGAAATAATCGATTTTTGTTTAAAACCCGGTGGCACCTTTTATATTGTAGAAAACCATCCTTTTGGTAATTTAATCAACGAAAAGTACGATGGAGCATTTCAAGTTGGCTACGATTATTTTAACGAAGGAAAACCTTATCATTTTGATGAAGATGAGGGAGCATACGCCGATCCTAATATTAAATTACAAAATTTTGAAACCTACGATTGGTTTCATCCAATGGAAGAAGTTATTAACTCACTATTGAAAGTTGGGTTAGAATTGGAATTCCTTCACGAGTTTCCGTTCAGCTTCTTTCAAATCCATCCGGATATGAAACAAAGAGAAGATAATTATTGGGAATTCCAGACTTTAAAACATTCGGTCCCGATGATTTTTTCGATAAAATCACATAAAAAGATGTAGTAATTCATTTTATTTTACTTTATATCTAAATTCCTTTTCCAAAAGTAATAAATCTCTTATATTACACTTGAATGGGAAACTGATGGGAAGCAAATCACAAGAATCTTTTTCAAGATCGATATCTTATTAGATCTAAGAAAGAAAGTATAAGTGAATAAAAAATGAAACCACCAGTTGAACCGTTTAAGATCAAAGTTGTTGAACCAGTAAAAATTCCTTCAGAAAAAAGAAGAAAGAAGGCAATAAAAGAAGCAGGATATAACACTTTTTTACTGTTATCTGACGATGTATTTATCGATCTACTAACAGATTCTGGAACATCAGCAATGTCCGATAATCAATGGGCAGGAATGATGTTAGGAGACGAGGCATACGCTGGAAGTAAGAATTTTTTTAATTTAGAAAAAGCTGTGCAAGATGTATTGGGGTATAAATACTTAGTCCCCACTCATCAAGGTAGAGCAGCGGAACATTTAATGTACAAAAATCTAGTAAAACCTGGACAACTTGTTCCTAGAAACATGTATTTCACTACTTCCAAGGTTCATGTAGAACTTCCTGGCGGTAAAATGGTTGATGTCATAATTGACGAAGCCCATGATCCAGAAAACACTCATCCCTTTAAAGGAAATATCGATTTCAATAAACTTCAAAAATATATTGACGACTATGGAGCCGATAAAATTGCGTTTGTAAATGTCGAAATGAATGTTAATATGGCAGGTGGTCAACCAGTTTCCATGCAAAATTTAAAAGAATTAAGAAAATTTTGTAACCAATACAAATTAAAGATTATTTTTGATGCTACTCGTTCAAGTGAAAATGCTTACTTTATTCGAGAAAGAGAGAAAGGGTATGAAGACACATCAATCGTAAAAATATTAAACGAAATGATGAGTTATTCAGATGGTTGTATTTATAGCTCAAAGAAAGATTGTTTAGTGAATATTGGAGGGTTTCTTGCCACACACGACAAAGAAATCTTTGAAGTTACACGAAGTATGGTAGTTGTTTATGAAGGATTACACACTTACGGCGGGATGGCTGGCCGTGATATGGAGGCTGTAGCTCGAGGATTAAGAGAAGGTGCCCAATACGAATATCTGAAATATAGAGTCAACCAGGTCCGTTATTTGGGCTATTTACTCATGGAAGCTGGAGTTCCAATTGTAAAACCTACTGGTGGTCACGCGGTGTTTTTAAACGCATTAGAATTCTTACCGCACCTTGCTAGAGATCAATGGCCTGCACAAACCTTATCTGCTGCAATTTATGAAGATTCAGCCGTCAGAACTATGGAAAGAGGAGCAATCTCTAAAGGAAGAGATTCAGAAACGGGTGAAAATATCTTCCCAAAACTTGAGCTAGTACGACTTACTATACCGCGTCGAGTTTATACCAATACTCATATGGAGTATACAGCAAATTCGGTTATACATCTTTATAAGAAAAGAGAAACCATTCCCGGACTTAAAAT
>JAHLWV010000187.1 GCA_019057735.1 Promethearchaeota archaeon
ACTTACAATGGCAGCAATTCCTCCGTGAGTCTTTCCAATTGCATGTTTTTCAAACCATTTTTGATCCACTGCTTCAATCTTAATTTCTTTGGAATTTGCTGATTCAAGTGTCTGCTTGAGATATCTTACTCGTTTCTTATTCTTTTTTCTCTGAAGCTTGGCAACATCATAATATATAGTCAGAACCTTACGATATTTTGAGCGTAAAACTGCATCTACAGAGATTTTACCCTCAATTACAATAGAACTTGTCATTTGTTTTTACCATTAAAAATAAACAAGAATAATAAAATCATTTCAAAATCTTTTGATTAGAACAAAGATAATTAGAACTAACCTAAAATCCATGTAATCATAATATTTCATATGAATTTTTATAAATATAATTGTTTCTATATGCCTACCAGTATTTATAGTATAATTTTTCATTCTAATAATTTAGAAATTTATTAAAATTGCTTGAAATATCTCAAAGTTAACTGCTCTTTTTTGTATTTTTAATCATTCAAAAAAGTTTGAAAATCTTGAAATTTTGTTAGTAGAAAGCGTGAGCTATTTATATTTAAAAATCGATACCTTTAAATAGGTCAATTAATACTTATATATTAATGATTGTCAACAATCAATTGACAAATAAGAATTGTTTACAAAATTAAGAGATAAAATTATGGTATTTGAAGATTATTACGACGAATTTTTCAACGCTCGAAGGTCGTTAGAAGACCCTTACAGTAAGGTAACGATTTCAAAAGAGAAGTATAAAAGTCTCGTGGAGACCGCGGAAAAATACGACATGTTAATAAAAAAATTAGATCAGGTTGAGTCGAAGAAATCAGAGTTAGAAAGACAAATTGAATATTTAAAGGACGACGGCAGAAAGTTAAAGGAGTTAGAGGAGAAAACTGAGAAATACTTAAATTCTTTAGTGAGAGCGCAAGCAGATTTCGATAATTACAAAAAAGCCAATCAACGAGAGAACGAGAGATATAGAGCGCGAGTAAAAGAAGAAATGTTGAAGAAGTTAATTAAACATTACGAGGATTTACTGAGAGCTTTTAATGTATTGAACTTAATAGAAAAAGGAGAGTCGGTAAAAAAGGGTTTTAAAATGATTGTCGAAAATTTTGAAAAATTCTTAGAAGACGAGGGAGTAAAACCTATGCTTTCAGAGGGTGAAAAATTTGATCCTTACAAACACGAAGCATTAATGGTTGAAGCGAACGAAAAATTTCCTGAAAATACTATAATTGAAGAATTAAATAAAGGTTATTATTTAAATAACAAGATATTGAAACCCGCTGGGGTTAAGATATCAAAAATCAAATCAAACTTATAAATTTAAACAAAAATGATAATAAAAATAATAAAAAAAAGAAGTGATAAAATATGGGAAAAATAATTGGTATAGATTTAGGAACTTCCAATTCAGCTGCTGCTGTATTAGTTGGTGGCAAGCCCACAATTATACCTAGTGCCGAAGGTAATACATTAGGTGGAAAGGCTTTTCCTTCCGTTGTAGCTTTTACAAAGGATGGGCAAAGGTTAGTAGGGGAACCTGCGAGAAGGCAAGCAATTTCGAACCCTGATCGGACAATTACAGCAATAAAGCGGAAGATGGGAACGTCCTATAAAGTGAAAATCGAAAATAAAGAATACAAGCCGCAAGAAATCTCGGCAATGATTTTAAGAAAAATCAAAGAAGACGCAAGTGCATACTTAGGTGAAGAAGTTACAGATGTCATTATTACGGTGCCGGCATACTTTAACGATAATCAAAGACAAGCTACCAAAGACGCAGGTAAAATCGCGGGATTGAACGTTAAACGTTTAATTAACGAACCTACTGCAGCGGCCGTAGCATACGGATTAGATAAAAAAGATGCGAAGTTAAAAATCGCAGTTTTAGATCTAGGTGGTGGTACTTTTGATGTTACAGTAATGGAGTTAGACAGTCAAGTCTTTGAAGTAATCTCGACAGCAGGAGATACTCAATTAGGTGGAACAGATATGGATCGGATTCTTGTAAAATATGTTGTTGATGAATTTAAGAATCAAGAAGGCGTTGATTTAAACAAAGATTCGATGGCATTACAAAGAGTCAAAGAAGCGGTTGAAAAGGCTAAAATTGAATTGTCTACTTCAATTTCGACAGATATAAATCTACCATACATAACAGCAACTGATTCAGGTCCAAAACATCTTACTTTAAACATTACAAGAGCAAAATTAGAACAGCTAATTGGACCCATTTTAAAGAGATTAGAGGGCCCTATAATTAAAGCTTTGAAAGACGCGAAATTAAGCAAAGGAGAAGTTGATAAAGTAATTTTAGTTGGCGGACCAACGAGAATGCCTAGCGTTCAAAAGATCTTCGAAGATTTCTTAGGGAAAAAGCCTGAAAGGAGTTTAGATCCGATGGAATGTGTTGCAATGGGTGCTGCTGTTCAAGGTGGAATTTTAACTGGAGAAGTAGAAGATTTATTGCTATTAGATGTCACTCCATTATCGTTAGGAGTTGAGACCTTAGGTGGTGTATTTACCAAATTGATTAACCGAAACACTACGATTCCAACAAAAAAGGCAGAAACTTTTTCCACGGCTGCTGATAATCAACCTGCAGTGGAAATTCATGTATTACAAGGAGAAAGACCAAAAGCTGCTGACAACATAACTTTAGGAAAATTTCACTTGACTGGGATACCACCTGCTCCACGAGGGATACCTCAAATCGAAGTGACATTTGACATCGATCAGAACGGTATTATCAATGTTTCAGCGAAAGATAAAGGAACTGGTAAAAGTCAATCGATAACGATTACTGCATCGACTAAGATGTCAGAAGATGAGATCAACCAAAAAGTAAGAGAAGCTGAGAGTTATGCTGAAGAAGATCAAAAGTTTAAAGAAATAATTGAAGCAAAGAATCACGCTGAGGCTTTGATTTATCAAACTGAGAAGTTATTGAAAGAAAATGAGTCGGTAATAGGAGATTTAAAATCGAACATTCTTGAAAAAGTTTCAGATCTCAGGAGTGCTATGGAATCTGACGATGTTGTTCGAATAAAGAGTTCAATGGAAACTTTACAGAATTCTCTTCACGAGGTTTCATCTCGAATGTACGGTCAACAGCAAGACGCGCAAGAAGGCGCTTATCAAGGTGCTCCACCTGGAGGAATGGGTGGTGCTCCACAAACTCAGGACGAAATCGAGCAGGAACAATTCCGTAGAGCTACAGGTCAAGACGATGGCGTAGTTGATGCTGAATACGAATAAGTAACTTTTTAGTTTTTTTGTTTAGTTTTTTTATTTTTTATTTTTTTTCATTAATATTTGAAGGTGTTAAAAATTATGGCAAAAGATTATTATAAAACATTAGGGTTAAAAAAAAGCGCTTCAAAAGAGGAAATTAAAAGAGCATTTCGAAAATTAGCCAGAAAATATCACCCTGATGTAAACGCTAATGAAGCTAAGTCTGGCGAAAAATTCAAGGAAATAAATGAAGCGTATAGTTTATTGAGTGACGATAAAAAGAGAGAAATGTATGACAAATTTGGGGTTGTTGAAGGAGACTCCTCTACATACCAAGGAGGGAGCGGTGCACCAGGAGGTGCAAGAGTGCAACGCGGGCCAGATGGAACCACTTATTATTATTCAACTTCTGGATCGCCAGGAAATTTCGATTTTAGCGAAATTTTTGGAAATGCAAGCAATTCTCGCAGAGGACGATCTTCAGGAGGGAATGACTTTTTTAACGATTTAGGAGATATATTTGATGTCTTTTCTAATAGAGGGGGAAGCACGAGAGCGAGATCCACTAGACAACAAAATTATCCAAGAGAAGGTGAAGATTTAAGATACGACATGGAAATAAGCTTTATGGACGCATTTCTTGGAGGGAAGAGACAAGTTCAATATAAGGACCCCGCTACAGGGTCGAATCAAACTTTATCAGTAGCAATTCCGCGGGGAGTTAGAGATGACCAGAAATTACGCCTAAAAGGAAAAGGGATGCCAGGTGAAAATGGAGGTTCCCCCGGTGATCTGTATATTGCCATCCATGTGAAAAATCATAAACTCTTTGAAAGAGATGGAGACAATATATATATTGATCAAGAAATCCCTTTTACCACAGCAGCATTAGGTGGTAAAACTCAAGTTCCCGGGTTAGAAAAAGATATAAACGTATCAGTTCCCGAAGGAACTAAAGATTCAACAATATTAAGATTAAAGAATAAGGGATTTTATAAAATTAATTCTGAAGAAAGGGGAAACCAATTAGTAAGAGTAAAGATTAAGGTTCCTAAGAGAATTAGTAAGAAACAAAAAGAATTATTAGAACAATTAAAAGCAACAGGAATATAAAAAGGTGATTAAATGAATGCTGTAACAGACTTAAATATTATATCAGATTTATGCCCTGAATGCAATGGTAATGTTATTTCTCTAAATCAGATTGGAGAGATTGTGTGTTCTGATTGTGGACTAGTTATTAAAGAAAGGAGTGTAGATTTGTCCCACAGCGATAAAAGAGCCTACACATCTCAAGAGAAAAATCAAAGGGAGCACACAGGGGCTCCGATTTCTAGTTTACTACCTGACATTGGATTAACTACTGTAATAGATAGAAAGAACATTAAAGATCCTGATTTAAAGAGAGCAGTAAAATGGAATACTCGAATTACATGGGAAAAAAGAAATATTCTCATCGCTACAACTGAGCTTAAAAGGATATGCAGCAACTTAAACCTACCAAATCATATAAAGTTCGAAGCTATAAAGTTGTATAAGGACGCTTTTAAAAAGAAGTTGTTAAGGGGTAGATCGATTAATTCCATGATTGCAGCTTCTATATATTTGGCGATTAGATTAAAAAGGATACCACGTACTTTGCAAGAGATTTTGGATGAATCATCCGAAAGCGAGAAAGATATTAGAAGGTGTTATCGCGTTCTAATTAGAGAATTTAACATTAAATCTCCAAATACCAACCCAAGCGATTTAATACCAACTTATATCGCTACTTTAAAACTCGGTCCCAACATTGAAATTAATTCTACTAAAATCGTAAACGCTTATTCTGAGAGATTTTCCACCAGTGGCAAAGATCCCAAAGGAATAGTAGCTGGAGCGATATATCTAGCATGTAGAATGAAGGGATTAGAGCTAACGCAAAAGGACATTGCCGAGGTTGTAGGAGTAACTGAGGTCACGTTACGTTC
>JAHLWV010000188.1 GCA_019057735.1 Promethearchaeota archaeon
TTCATTGCAACGATTGCAGCATCAATTAAATGTTCCTCAAATAAATAAATTAGTAAAGAAGTCACAGTTCCTCCATCTTGACCCCCGATAACTTCTGGGATATCTGTATTCGCTACATATCCTGTCTTGAATTCGCCCATCAATTGGATAGGGTCAGTTATAGTTCGGGGACATTGATTATAACAGATTCCACACCCCGTACATTTCCCTATTAATTTTGGTTGACCGGCTAAATAATCCCATTCAAGGACTGGACAAACTGCGGCGCATGTTCCGCATTCTGTGCATATACCTGTTCTTACAATTTCCTTCATAAGCATGCCAAACGAGTCTTTCTTACCCTCGAGTTTCTTTTGAATATAATCAAAAGAATAATCATATTGAGTAGCCGGTTGCTCTTTGTCCGTTTGATTCTCAGTCATAGTTAATTACTCATCAAAAACTCTGTATTAGTTTAATTTATTTGTTTGTAGATCTATGTAATAGAAATAGATTACTAATAATAAAATTTATTAAAAAATAATCGCGTGCTTTCGGTAAAAAAACCGTTCATTCGGCATTTTCATTTTCCAGTTTCTCTTCGATGCGCTTAATGGCGTTACTAGCATGTATCCTAACTATCCTTGGAAAATCGTTTACTCTCGAAAGTAGGGCGCTTAAAGCGTGTTCTTCTCCAAATATTTCTAAAAACTTGATTAAACCTACTTTAACTTTGAAATTTTCGTCATCGCTTCTTTTTAGGTAATCTATTATAATTGCTACATCTTTGTTTAAAGTTCTTTTTAATTCTATGTCATCATCTTTTACTTTATACCAATTTCTTTGAAAAATGTTATAGATAGCATCTATTGCTACTTTTTTTATAAGCCAGTATGATTCAGAGTTCTCTAAAATTTCTATTAGGTTGCCAACCGGTTCAATGTTTCCTATTTTTCCAAGAGCGATGATTGTGTTTTTTTTAACATCTAAATTTCTAATCTTTAATAAACTTGTTAGTGGTTTTACAAATTCCTCATTTCCAATTTCTCCTAAAATAAATGCAATGCTTTCTTTGATCGTGTCGTTATCAGAATCTAAGTACGAAAATAAGGAATCGTAATTAACGTTTTTATTACTCAGATAAATCTTTTTTATTGCATCTATTATGTAAAGCTTCATATCCAAATCGGTGTACTCGAAGCTAATATCTTCTATGTCCAATATGCCTAGCATTTCTGGAACTGCCGAAAGGTCCCCGATCTCTCCCAAAGCTTCAATTGTAGCTATACTTACTTCGTTATAAATATTGTCTAAATTCTGTGTTAAGAAATCTACAGCATCTATTAACTTTAATTTTCCGGTAAGGGCTATAGCATTCTTTTTGACGATAAAATCGTCGCTCAGTAATAATCTAATTACATCCTGATTAATATCTGAACCTAATAATTTTAGAATCGAAACCGCAGAATCCATTAATTCAGGATCTAATTCTTTTAAAATTCGAGTAATTTCATTCAATAAAAGCTGTTTATTTTGAAACAAATTAGAGATAACTTCTGGGTACTTAACTTTTAGATAACTAATATCCTCAAAAGAAACGTTAATGCTCGACAATTCGTATCCTATAAGTTTAATTATCTCTGATTTGTGTTCATTTGAGATGTTTTCGCTTTTTAAAAAACTCAACAACGCTTTTATTAGAATTTCAGGTCCTATACTTAACAATTGGTTCTTAACAAAATCTTTGATCGAATTATAATGCGAATCTAATTCATTGATAAATAGGTTTATCTGAGGTTCTTCGAATTTTATTTTCTTTATAGCTTTCAAAACAGATAATTTAATATCCATATTATCCAATTTCTGTTCTAATATCCACATCAACGGCTTTAGAGCTTTTTCAAACCTCAATTTACCTAAAGCTTTCGCAGCTTCGCATTTAATTTCAATACCATCTTCAGATATTAAAACATTTTCTAACGTACTAAAGCATTCTTTCTTCAGCGAGGGAACTTCCCTACTTACTAATCCTAAATATTTTACCGCTCCTTTCCTTTTACCGTAATCCTTTTCAGTTTCAACAATTTCAGTTAATAATTTAACTGAATTTTCTAATCCAATTTCTTCCCTTTTCTCAAATATTTCTAGTGGTGAAGATTTCGGATCAAACATAATAGAATAAGATTTATTTTAACAAGTAAATTATTTTTTTCTTGATTATTTACATTTTAGGTTATTAGCTTATAAAAATATTTTCAATTGGACTGATATATTCAATTATTATTTTAGAAGAAAAAGAAATAATTGAATGATTTACGACTTTCATTAATAGAAATAAAAATTTGTTCACATTAACCTGGCTTGGAGGGCAATAGTTAACATATGAAAGTATTTACGAAATGAGAAAATAACCTTATTATTTGTTTATATCCACCTAAACCTAATTGACAAAAACGGAAATTTACATGTTACCTATAGGGTTGAAATGTATATAAAGGAACTTAATCTAATTATTAATTACTTACAAATTATATTTTGCTATGATGGCAAAAATAATATGAAATCAATAGTGAAATCAAAAATAATCATTTTAGGAATCCTCTTTGCAATATCACCTCTAATTAACAATAATTTCAATTTTCACTTGGAAGATAGCAATTTAAGCTCTCATAATAGAGACAAAATGAATTCTAAAAACGAAAATTTGAAAATTTCAGCAACATCTGGGATAATTATTATATATGGTAATTCTCAATGGGTTGATTTTAAAAACGCGGGTAAATGTATAGGGCAAGGAACTTATTCCGACCCCTATATCATAGAAGATTTGGAAATAGATGCCGAAGGTTCGGGAAGAAGCATCACGATTATTAATTCCGATGTTTACTTTAAGATTGAAAATTGTACCGTCTATGATACATTGGATCGGAGGTGGCCAGAGGATTCGGGAATCTATTTATCTAATGTCGCTAATGCCAACTTAATTAACAACACAGTTTTCGATAATTTTAATGGAATCTTTTTACAATATAATTGTTATAACAACACGATTTCGGGAAACGCCGTAATTAATAACTACTTCATGGGGATAAAGTTAGAAAATAGTGATTATAACACCGTTTCGGAAAACACGATAAATCAAAATTATGGAGGTATATATGTAGAAGATAGTGATAATAATAAAATTTCGGGAAACACCGCAAATAACAACTACTGGGGGATAAATTTACCTAATAGTGATCATAATAACATTTCGGGAAATACCGCAAATAACAACTACTGGGGGATCAATTTACCTAATAGTGATTATAATACCATTTCGGGAAATATCATAAATAATAATAATGAATCTGGGATATATTTACATTCTGGTAATTATAACAACATTTCGGGAAATATAATGATTGAATGCGGATTACAAGTATCATCGAGATTTTCGAATCCTCCAAATCTTGAAGATCTAACTTCAAATAATATAGATTCTACAAATTTAGTAAATGGAAAACCCCTCTATTATTACACTAATGAGATAAATTTAGGAACAAACAATTTTACAAATGCCGGGCAAGTTTTTTTAATCAATTGCAATGATTGTTTGATATCAAACTTGAACACTTCTTATTGTTCCAGTGGAATTGCACTTTACTATTGTAATAACAACAATCTCTCAGGGAACACTGCAAGCAACAGCGAGTATGGAATTTATTTATTGTATTGCGATGGAAACTATGTTTCAGGAAATACGGTAAATCAAAATTATGGAGGTATATATCTATCAGGTAGTATTAATAACAACATTACTGGAAACACTGCAAGTTACAATGTACGCGGAATTAGTTTAATGTTTAGTGATCATAATCACGTCACAACAAACACAATTAGTTATAATAATGTTGGCATACTTACAATGAGTTTAACAAAACGACTTTCTACTCATAATGAAATTTCAAATAACATTTTTAGTGGTAATGGCGAGGATATCAAAGAATGTTTTTTGGATATAGATATGTATCTATTTATTGATGTTTTTTCAATCTTAATATTAGGGTGTGCTATAACTCTTTCAATTGTTCTCATTTTATGGAAAATGATATATAAGAGAGTAAAATAATTATCCATTGTCTCTATTGCTGTAAGAATTTGATACGTTCTACTCCATCAAGGGCGAATTTTGAGAATGAAAAATTATATATATAGCGAATATACTCAGACAATTTTAAATAATTAGAATCTAAGTCTATATAAAATTACCAAAAAAATACTCCATAGATAGATTCCTCGCTTCTTTTAAATGACGATTTACAGCAGATTCTGATATTTTGAAATGTTTAGCTATTTGAATTGCACTAATTTTTTTTGGTGATTTAAAAAATCCATTTTTAGCGGCGTAAGAAGCAACTTCTTGTTGTCTTTTTGTAAAATTCGGAAAAGGAATAGCGGACTTCCAAATACTTTCGTCAACGCGATCCATTTTATCTAAATCGGTCATTCCAATGATTTTATAATTTTCTGTAAATGAGGATATAACTTCGAATAATTGCTTAATGTATTCATTTTGAGAAATTATATTAATTAATAGATGTTCCTGTGAAATATGAATAGGAAATAAAAAAGCCCACGGTCCAGAATCAACAATCGGAAAAAATCCCGAAGTATTATTCTGATTCATTATGCAAATTATTTCGTTTCCAGTTTGATTTAATAATTGGAAAGATTGTGGATTAAACTTAGTTTTAATAAACTCTTCCAAGTTCGTTATTGTATTTGGCTTAAAGCGTATTCGCTGAAGAGCAAAGAAGTGGTTTTGGTCGTATTGGAAAGCGTTTAAAATTTCAATAAATTCGAGATTTTGCAATAAATCAGCAAACCCCACATATTCTAAAAAATTTCCCGGTATTTGTAATCTGATAATTTTCATTAAATTAAAACTCTGTACGAGTAATTTTCTCCTTTAATTTGCAGTATAAATACACATTATTATATGTTGCGATCGCAACAATTCAACTCTTTAGTATGTATTAATTCTTATTTTATAGGGATTTTGTTTTATTTTTAAATTATAAAAAATTAAATTTAAGGTTAAAAGGGGAGAATTATATGAATGTTTTACTAACAGGTGCGTTTGGAAATGTTGGATTAAGTACTTTACTTGAATTACTAAATAAAGATTATAAGGTTAGAGTATTTGAAGTATATAACCGGAAAAATAGAAAATTAGCTAAAAAATTCA